>JBGSKP010000001.1:0-2366 GCA_041741175.1 Thiocapsa sp.
TCCCTGGTCACCGCCAGTGTGGCGGCGGCCACAATGCTCCTGCTGGCGCCGGTGCTCGGCCTGCTGCCGCACGCGACCCTGGCGGCGATCGTCATCGTCTACTCGATCGGGTTGATCAAGCCGGCCGAGTTCGTCGCCATCGCCAAGGTGCGGTGGATGGAGCTGCGTTGGGCGGTGATCGCCTGCCTCGGCGTCTTGGTGTTCGGCACGCTCAAGGGCATCGTGGTGGCGATCATCGTCTCGCTGCTCGGCCTGGCGAGCCAGGAGGCACGCTTGACCCTCTACGTGATCGGTCGCAAGCGCGGCGTCGACGTGCTGCGCCCGCTGTCGTCCGAGCATCCGGACGACAAGACCTTTCCCGGATTGCTGATCGTGCGGCCCGAGGGGCGAATCTTCTTTTTCAACGTTCCGCAAGCCGGCGAGCGTCTCAGGGCACTGGTGCGCGAGCACAAGCCGGGCGTCGTCCTGCTGGATCTGAGTCGCGTGCCGGACATCGAGTATTCGGCACTCCAGGCCCTGATCGAGGCGGATCGGAAAGCGGCTGACTTCGGCGCGACGCTCTGGCTCGCGGGGCTCAACCCCTCGGTATTGGCGGTGGTGCGTCGCTCGGGGCTCGCCGAGCGTCTGGGTCGGGAGCACCTGTTGTTTAACGTGCGGGTGGGAATTGAAAGGTACCTGGCACTACCGCCAGCGGGGGGCTCGGCGCACACTTGATTACAGAGCACCGTCGACGAGATCGACTCCGTGGATGTTTTTCTCCACCCGCTCGGCTAACAAGAGGGCGGTGACGCGCTCTGCTCCCGACCCCCTCCGCCGAGGCGAGGAATTGCGTCAGGGCGGCATTGCGGCTGAAGGTATCAAACATGTCCTGTGCGGAGGCGAACAGGGCCGCAAACCGCGAATCGTCGCTATACTCGCGAGATCCCGCCGACAGGGGGCGCCGGGATGCGATCCACCAGGTCGGTCACATGATGCCCGGCGCGATCAATGCGAGGGCCGAGGTCTGGCGGCGCCAGTTCATCAACCTTCCGGAGTACGTAGCATGACTGAAACAACACATGAAGACGGCATCATCGTGGCGATCCTGGATCGAATGGAAAAATTCAGGATCCCGCGGGCGCTTGATATCAAGGCGAAGGTCGATCGCGGCGAGCCGCTCGACGATTCGGATATCGACCATCTCAAACTCGTTTTGCAGGACGCAGACCAGATCAAGCGTTACGTCGACGCCCGGCCCGACCTGCAGGGACTCTACACCCGAGCCGTCGCGCTGTACGGAGCGATCACGGCGAAAGCGCTGGAGAACGAGCAGAACGCCACCTGAGGCGCACACGCCCGGCGCAATCAGGTCGACACCGATGCAGATCACCGATATCCGCCTGACCCGAACGCACGAGGCCGACGCGCTCAGCGCCCGCCTCGGGGGGTTTGAATGCCGCTACGTCCTACCACCGGGCGCGGTGGCGAACGCGAGCGGAGACGCCTTTCTCGCCGCCGGCCTTCTCGCGGCCATGGCCATGGATGAGCCGCTCGAGCTTGATCCGGCTTACACCGCTTCGCCGGATCTGCTCGAAGGGCTGCACCGGCTCCAGGAGATCTTCGTCGGGTGGGTGCCTGAACTGAAGCGCATCGCCATATCCGCTCGCGCGGCCCCGCCGCCCCCGGCGCGTCCAGGTGCCGTCGCCTTCTTCTCCGGCGGAGCGGATAGCCTCTATACGTTTATTGAGCAGCAAGAGGATGTCGCCCAAGCGATCCACATTCGCGGCTTCGACTACCGTCGCGAACTCCGCGCACTCGGGCAGGAGATCGACAGCAGGAACCGCACCTTCGTCGAGGGACGCGGGCGTACGCTCATCATCGCGGAGTCCAACCTGCGTGACCTGTACGACGCCCTGCGCGTCCACGTGTTCGTCTACCACGGCTGCCACCTCGCGAGCGTCGCCCTCGCCATTGGCCACGCGCGGGTCTACGTCCCGTCGAGCTTTCCCTGGGCCACCATGTTGCCCTGGGGGAGCCACCCGCTCACGGACCCGCTTTGGGGAAACGGGGCCGTGCGCTTCATCCATCACGGCTCGGCTGCCGGGCGCGCGGACAAGCTCAGGCGCATCGGCGAAGACCCGGAGGCCCTCGGTCTGCTGCGGGTGTGCCCCGGCTTTGAAACCTACAGCTGCGGGGTGTGTGAGAAGTGCCTGCGCACGCGGGTTGCCCTGCGGCTCCTCGGACTGCAGTCACCGAACCTGTCGCCGCTGGACTCGGTCAGGCCCGTCCTGCGGATGCACATCGACTCGGATCGGTCCAGGGCCAACTGGGCGGAAAACCACCGTCTGGCGCGCGCCACCGGGGACCGCGCGCTGGAGCGGGCTATC
>JBGSKP010000002.1:0-11280 GCA_041741175.1 Thiocapsa sp.
GTTCGGCTGGTCCGCGACGGCGATACCGTCGCGACCGGCGGATTCGTCGGGATCGGTTTCGCCGAGGCCGTGGCGCTTGCCCTGGAGCAGCGCTTTCTCGACACCGGCGCGCCGCGCGACCTGACCCTCGTGTATGCCGCCGGACAGGGCGACGGCAAGGATCGGGGTCTGAATCACCTGGGGCACGCGGGTTTGCTGCGTCGGGTCATCGGCGGTCACTGGGGGCTGGTGCCGAAGCTCCAGGACCTCGTCAACTCCGGGGCGATCGAGGGCTACAACCTGCCCCAAGGCGTCCTCGCCCATCTCTTTCGCGACATTGCGGCCGGTAAGCCCGGCACCATTACGCGAGTCGGTTTGGAGACCTTTGTGGATCCGCGCAACGGCGGCGGTCGGCTCAACGACCGGACCACAGAGGAGCTGGTCCGCATACTGGAGATCGACGGCGAGGAGTATCTCTTCTACAAAGCCTTCCCGATCGATGTGGCGATCGTCCGCGGGACCACCGCCGATCCGGAAGGCAATGTCACCATCGAGAAGGAGGCCCTGGTTCTGGAATCGCTCGCCCTGGCGACCGCGGCGCGCAACTCGGGCGGGATGGTGATCGTGCAGGTCGAGCGGATCGCCGATCGTCGCACCCTCAACCCGCGCCAGGTGCGCATCCCCGGGATCCTGGTCGATTGCGTCGTGGTCGCACCGCCTGAGCAGCACTGGCAGACCTTTGCCGAGCCCTACAGCCCGGCCTTCAGCGCCGAGATCCGGGTGCCGATGCAGTCGATCGCCGCTTTGCCGTTGAATGCCCGTAAGGTGATCGCGCGGCGTGCCGCCTTCGAGCTGCGACCCAACGCCGTGGTCAATCTCGGCATCGGCATGCCCGAAGGAATCGCCAACGTAGCGAACGAGGAGGGCATCCTCGACTATGTCACCCTCACGGCCGAGCCGGGTCTGATCGGCGGACTGCCGGCCGGTGGGCTCAACTTCGGCGCCGGGACCAATATCGCCGCCCTGGTCGACCAGCCGGCCCAGTTTGACTTCTACGACGGCGGCGGACTGGATCTGGCCTTCCTCGGTCTGGCGCAGACCGATGCGCAGGGCAATGTCAACGTCAGCCGTTTCGGTCCCAAGCTGGCCGGGGCCGGTGGCTTCATCGATATCAGTCAGAATGCAAAGAAGCTGGTCTTTGTGGGGACCTTTACCACCGTCAAGGGCGAGATCCGGATCGGCGACGGACGGATTTCGGTCGGGGAGGGCGATGGCGGGCGCAAGTTCATCGAGGAGGTGGAGCAGGTCACCTTCAGCGGCGAGCGTGCCCGCCGGGTCGGTCAGCCCGTCCTCTATATCACCGAGCGCTGTGTTCTGGAGATGCGTCCCGAAGGCATGACGCTCGTGGAGATCGCACCCGGCGTGGATTTGGATCGCGACATCCTCGCCCACATGGGATTCCGACCGCGGATCGCCGAACCTCTGAAGACCATGGATCCGCGGATCTTCACCGACCGTCCCATGGGGCTCGAGAAGGATCTGCTGGAGATCCCGCTTGCCGATCGTCTGGTCTACGAACCGGAGAAGAATCTGCTCTTCATCAACCTCGAAGCCTTTGCGGTGAATGAGCCGAGCGACATCGCGCGGATCCGTGCCGCGGTCGAGTCGGTCGTCGAGCCGTTGGGGCACACGGTCGATGCCGTCGTGAACTATGACAACTTCACGATTCGACCGGATCTCGTCGGCGCCTACACGGCGATGGTCGAGGATTTGATGGCTCGTTTCTATCGGGATATCACGCGATATACCACCAGCGCCTTCCAGCGAATGAAACTCGGTGAGTCGCTCGCGACACGGGGGCTGTCCCCGCATATCTACGAGAGTCGAGACGAGGCGCAGCGCGGAATCGAGCCGATGAAGGGCTAATCCGATGGCGGTTGCACATCCCTTTCTGCGCAAGGCATTCCCCTACTTCAAGTGGACGGTATTCAGCCTGCTCGGCCTCAACGTCATCCTTTTTTTCACCGAGCAGACCTTGGTGGAGGGATTGGACAGCCTGGCCTGGCTTACCCTGCTGCTGTTGTTCGAGTGGGAGACCAGTCAGCTCGACAAACCCTATGTCTCGCGTTGGGAGAAATGGGGCATTCATGTCGGGCGCATCCTGGCCTACGGCCTGATTCTGCATAGCGCGGTGGGATACGGCGCGGCGGACTACATCGCCGAGCATGGCCCGGTCGATCTCTGGAACGCTTTGACCTGGATCGGGATCGTGCTGCTGCTCGAGTACGATGTTTACTCGCCGGGCGAGTATGCCCGCTGGGAGTGGTATCTGCGCAACGGGACCAAGCTGGTGCTCTACGCGGCCCTCTTCGTCTTCGCCCTGCTCTGGGGACTTGAAGGGGAATGGCTCGATACCTACGACGCCCTGCTCTGGATCCTCTGCTTCTTCGCCATTGAGATCAATGTGCTGGAGTTCGAGGAGGAGATCCCTTACCGGGATGCCCCCGACGGTGATGCTGCGACCGTCGCAGCCTCGCCGGCGGCGGGTCCGGCGTCCGAGGAGGTCTGAGTCGACACGCAGGGCTCCCACCGGGCCGAGTTGAACACCTCGCCGTCATCTATTGAACACATTCGCCAGCTATCGTATGGTCTCATGCGGTATTCGGCCGAGCATGGGGTCGAGCGCGCGGGTTGGGGGATGGACTCGCCGCTCCTGTTCCCCCCGTCCGCGACCACTTGGGGCATCAGATGGCAGATTCGGATCGGAAAACACCTCTCGAGAAGGTCGAAGCGCTCTACGAGGAACTCGTCGACTGGTACGGAGAAGGCTCGGATCGCGAGATGCGCGCCGCATCCAAGCTGCTCATGATCGCCCTCCTCAAGCTCAAGGCGCATGGCGGATTCGGGTGGCCAGGACTCGTCGAGGATTACGTTCTGATGCTCAAGCAGGATCCCGAGCGCTACGCGCGGATCCTCCAGGCCAACCGAGGCGAGGGCAAGAAGGCTTGAGGATTCGTGCGCTCGCTCCCGAATACCGCGTTTGGAAGTGACACCGACCGGCCCGAGTACCGACCAGTTCGAACATCAAAGAGGAACCCCAAATGCCGTTGTCTCCTGTCCTGCGTGTCCTGACGCTCGTCTTCGGCGCGCTGCTGGTCTGTGCATCCTCCTGGCAGCCATCCCTGGCTTCGGACTCGGTCAAGATCAACGGTGCGGGGGCGAGCTTTCCGGCTCCGCTCTATCAGCGCTGGTTCCGGGACTATTTCCTGGCGCACCCAAACATTCAGGTCGACTATCAGCCGATCGGCTCCGGACCCGGCGTGAACAGCTTCATCGAAGGTCGGCTCGATTTCGCGGGGTCCGATCAGCCCTTGACAGGCGAGCTGGCGCAGAGGGCCGGGGAGAACGTCCTGCAGCTCCCGTTGACGGCGGGGGCGGTCGTCTTGACCTACAACCTTCCCGGAATCGACGGGGTTCGGCTCTCGCGCGAGGCCCTCGCCGGCATCTTTCTGGGCTCGATCGCCCGCTGGAACGATCCGCTGGTTCTTGCGGCCAACCCGGGTGTCGAGATGCCGGATCTGCCGATCGTGGTCGTGACACGGGTGGACGCGAGCGGGACGACCTTGGTCATGACTCGGCACCTGAGCGCGATCAGCGAGGCGTTCGCGAAGCAGGTGGGCGAGAGCCAGTCGCCGGCATGGCCCACATTGCTGCTGGAGCGAGGCGGTCTTATCCGCGGCCATGGAAACGGCGGTGTGGCGGCCTTCGTTCAGGCGACGGTCGGTGCCATCGGTTATGTTCAGTACGCCTACGCGCATCTGCCCAGCATGCAGATGGCGTCGGTGGAGAATCACGAGGGCGAGTTCGTCTCGGCCGACAGCGACTCGTTCCGGGCGGCGGTCCAGTCCTTTCGCGCGAAGCTCGATCCCTCGCAGCTCAGCGACCCGGAAGGTGCGGGGGCTTATCCGATCCTGTCCTTGTCCTGGCTGGTGACACGCAGGGGCGGGGATGACGCCAAGTCGCAGGCGATGCGGGACGTGCTGCGCTACGCGCTCACCGACGGGCAAGCCGAGGCCACCAGGTTGGGCTACATCCCGCTGACCGAGGAGGCGGTCGCCTTGATCCTCCAGCAACTGGGGCCTGTCGATTAAAGTGCGGATCGGGGAATCAATAGGGCTATGAAGACGACGGTCACGTCCATTTTTGCTGTCGGCTTGGCGGCCAGCCTGCTGGTCGTCGGTTGTACACAAGAGACGCAGAACAAGTTCGGTCGGACGCTTCAGAATTGGACCGGAGCGAACGGGGTTCTTGAAGTTTATGCGGGGGAGAAGCTCGTTCGGCGCTTTATCAAGATCGACAAGCTCACGACGGCCAGCCCAACCCAGGGATCGGGCGCGCGCCCCTATCGTTTTGGCTACGGCGTGCTCGACCTGAATCTGAACGGCATTCAGGACAGCGGCGAGAAATCGGTCTACTTCGAGATCAGCGATTATTCGACCAACTACGTCTTCTATGGCGATCCGGGCATCAGAGGCGCGGAGGATGCGGCAAATCCATGATGTCGAGGCGGAGCAGTCTCCTATCTCGGTCGTCGGTCGGATCCGCGATCGCCGAATTCCGCCGGCGCCCGATCCGCCGCGTTCTGCCGCCGGCATCCCGCTAGCGGGGCGTCCGCATCATCAGAGTCGCCCAGCACCGTTCGACTGACGACGGCGACCTCATCGGTCCGAGCGCAGCTCCTCGACCACCTCTTCCATGAGGCGCTCAAACGATGGCGCGAGGTGGTCTATCACCCCGCGGTCCTTTCCTTTGAGGCTTTTGCCGATGTAAACGGCGCCGCCGCATCCAACCTCGCTTTTCGCCGCCCGGACATTCTTGCGGCTGTTGTCGACGACGACACAGGATTTGGGCTCGACACCTAACTCTTTGAGAACGAATCGATAGCCTTGCGGATCCGGCTTCGGATGCAGCTTGTTTTTTCTGTCAAGCGTGGAAATTGCGTCGAAGATGTACTCGGTTGGAAACATCTCCATCAGCCCCTTGACCTCAAGAACCCGGAAGACATTCTCGCGGACCCCGTTGGTCAAGATGGCGACCTGGATGTCATGATGGCGGAGCAAGCCGAGTCCCTCGCGGATCGGCTCTCCTGCTCGGCTGATCCCGCGATAGTCGAGGTTTCCGGTGCAGGCGTCGATGAGCCGCGCGAGCGTCGGCTCGATCGGGTCTCCGGCGGGCTTGAGTAGCTTGGCCGTGTGATACAAGAGCGGTCCGAGCTGCAGACTCCCGCCCGCGTCATAGATGGCTCGGCCCGCAAGTCGCATCATCTTGAGTGCACGCTCCCCGAAGTGCGTGCTGATCGCAGCGAAGACCGACAGGGTTTGCGCCTTGAGCGCCACATCTTCCGCTTCGGTCGTGATGACACCGTCGAAATCCAACAACAAAAGGCGCGCATCGCGGACGAGTCGGGCAGGCACTCGCGTCATGGAAAACCTCAGGATCCGAGAATGTCATTGGCGGGCCCGGGCTCATCATGGCGCCAAACGAAAGGCCGATCGAGCGCCCGCGGTTCGATGTACCCGGCGCGCGTTGGCTTTTCGGACAGCTGGATGCGTCTCGCGAGCCATGCGACGAAAACTCATGTACGGCCGATATACTACTCCAAGATACAGGTCCCGGATGCAGCGCGCGGCCCCGGATGATCGGCAGCTCCCGAGGTGGGAAACGGCACCTCTGGACCGCAACGTTCCGACTGCCACGTGGCCCAAGGGCTCGAATAGCGTCAATTCACACTCCGGCAACCGAACCGCCACGCCAGCTTCACGGCTGAGCCCTAGAGTTTCTCGCTGATGCCGAGGCGTCTCGTATCCAATCCAACTCGATAGGGCTCGATCTATGATCAACACCAAGACGCTTGCCGTGACTTTGGCGGTGCTCGCGACGGCGGGAATCGCCGGGGCACACGCCGAGATCGACGACTCCAGATCAAATCAGGCTGCTCGCTCCGGCGATCGCCATGACGAAATCCAGCTTGGCCCACGTCCCTATTATCTCGTGCAGGGGATGGACGCCGGGCGGCTCAAGAATCGCCTCATGGCCTGTCAAAACGGCCCCTTCCATCGGACCGACTTCTCGATCGCACACCGGGGCGCGGCCCTGCAAATGCCTGAGCACACCGATCTAGGCTATACGGCGGGTGCTCGGATGGGTGCGGGAATCGTGGAGTGCGACGTGACCTTCACCGCGGACGGGGATCTTGTCTGCCGGCACAGCGAGTGCGACCTGGCAACGACGACCGACATCGTTGCAACCCCGCTCAACGCCAAGTGCAGCGTGCCCTGGACCGGCCCCGGCCAGAGCCCAGCCGTGCAATGTTGCACCAGCGATCTGACCCTCGACGAGTTGAAGAGTCTCCAGCCTAAGATGGATGCGAGCAATCCGGCGGCCACTACGGCGGAGGGCTTTCTCGGAGGCACTGCGAGCTGGCGTACCGATCTCTACACCGGGCGCGCCAAGATCCTGACGTTCAAGGAGAGTGTCGCGCTCAACCGGGCGAACGGCGTCAAGCATACGCCTGAGCTCAAAGGCGCGACCTACCAGGATCGCATCGATTCCATCTTTGGAGGCCAGGAGCAGTACGCCCAGAAGCTCGTCGATGAGTTGAACGAGGCAGGGGTGAAACCAAAGGATGTCTGGCTGCAATCCTTCAACTTGGATGACGTGCTCTACTGGATCGACAACACGCCTGCCCTCGGCAAGCAGGCGGTCTATCTGGACAGCATCGATCCCACGGCCAATCCGCCCATCTCGCGTCTGACGCCGGACGAACTCAAGGCGCTCAGGATCGCGGGTGTGCGCATCTTCGCCCCACCGATGTGGGCTTTGCTCGACGTCGATGCCGCCGGCCGCGTGGTCCCCTCGCCGTATGCCGAAGACATCAAGTCGGCCGGGCTCGACATCATCACCTGGACCTTCGAGCGCTCCGATCTTCGCCAGGGCGCCTCGAAGGCCGGTTGGTATTACCAGTTCGACCCCGAGGGCAAAGCCATTCGGAAGGACAGCGACATGTACAAAGCGCTCGACGTTCTGGCCCGGCAGGTGAGGATCCTCGGAATCTTTTCCGACTGGCCGGCGACCGTAACCTACTATGCGAACTGCATGGGTTTGAAATAGGGCCGCCATCGAGACGAGCGATGCGGCACCGCGTCGGTGCCGCTTCGCTCGCGTATTCATGGTCTGTGCGACAAGTTCCCCTGCCGGGAGGTCCCACTCCCCGGTTATCAGCCTTCCCCACCGCACTTTCGACCCGGACTACGAGCGCTCCGTCTTACCCGCGGGGCTGGTGGTGCCGTCGCGGCAACAGGCCGGCGAGGTCGGGCGATGTCGCCGGCATGGACTCGTAGGGGCGGGCCTCGTGCTTTGCGCCTCAGCGCAGCGGAAGATAGAGGGCGGTGCGCAGCTCCTTGGGACTCGCGACGCTGGACGGGTCGTTCTCGTAGACCTCCAACATCGGGCGGTGCTTGTCGAGCTTGAGCTTGAGCATGCGGGCATGGGCGACGGCGGCGTACCAGGCTAGCTCCAGATAGTCATAGCCGCCGGTGAGGGTCACACGGTAGTACCGGCCACCACTGAAGTCCTTGCGGGCAAAGGGGCCGGCGGTGGTATCGGCGGGCGCCGGGATCGCCATGTCGCACTCGAAGCGGTTCTTCTTCATGTTCACCTTGTGATAGACGCTGAAGGGTGGACCATCGGGCGCGACACCCAGCGACGCGAGATGCCCCGCGAGTCTTGGATAGCCGTCTTCCATGGCCTGCACCATCGCCTCCATCCCGCCGCTGAAGGGGATGACCAGCGCGCTTTGCGGCTGCAGGGTCGTCTCGCCCTCAAAGCGCAGCTCGGGCCGCGGGGCGTCCGGATCGAGTTGCCCGCGCAGCAGTGCAAGGCCGAGCTCGAAGTCCTTGCCGATCATCTGACCTACCAGGGGGATCATGGGACGCAACAGGAACGGCATGCTGCCGCGCAGGCACCAAGCGACCTCCGTCCCTCCATCCGTTTCGGCGAACTCCCACCAAACATCCGAGCCTGACTTGAAGGGTCGCTGGATCTCCAGCCGTTGCTCGATCCGCCCGGGAGCATCGAAGCGGACGTGGGTCAGCCGGCCGGCACCGATGGCGCGGCCATCCCAAGAGTAGTAGCCGTCCGGCTGATCCTCGGCCGTGCTGAAATCGCGCTTGGCGTCGGGCTCGTGGAGCAGCCAGGGACTCCAGTCGCCCCAGCTTCGGAAATCGCGCACCCGGTCGAAGACGGCTTGGCGATCGGCGTGCATGGTCAGGCTGCGTATGACTTCGTAGTCTTTCGGCAGTCGGCTCAGATAGACGAGCCCGCCGGCGATGGCGATGGCGAGGACGATCAGAACGGTCAGCATGGGCGATCTCCTGACGGGCTGGGTTTTCGGAAGTTTAGCTCTCCAAGCATTGTAAGTGGATGAGTCGAAATGTTCGTCAACCGGGATCCGCTTGATGGACGCCTTCATTGGGCAGGGGTGCCGGAAGGCGGGTCAGACCTGTACTGACGCCGACCGACAAACCGGGTGACCGGCCGGATCGCGCAGGCTCAGACGCCGTGTCGGTTCCGCAGTGCCGCGATCTCCAGGTCGATTGCTTGCGTCAGTCTCGCGATCGCCATTGCCGGTGTTTCCACGTCGAGGTCACCGATCTCGAAGTACTGGATGCGCTCCAGTACCTCAGGGAAATGCTCGCGCAGCATCGGTTGATGCTCGCGGTGACTGACGGCGATGATGCGATGGGCGGCTTCAAAATCCGTTGGCTGCACGCCGATCGGGTGACGGGCGCCGCCGCGGATCGGGATCGCGCGACTTTGCAGCTCGGCGACGGCGAAGCTGGAGATCGGCCCCTGATTACGGGTCGCCGCCAAATCGCGCGCGAGCGCCCGCGAATCGGCCTCCCAAGGCAGCGCGAGCCGGTCGGCCTGGTGGTTGAAGTACTCCTCCGCGAAACGGCTGCGGTAGTAGTTGCCTGTGCAGAGAAAAAGGATTCGGTTCATCGGAGCGGCCCCCTACGGCTGGAATGGAGCATCGAGCGGACCTTGAAGGCGTGTTCTGACTAAGGATGCGACCCATGGGTGACATCCCTGTGACCGTGTTCCTGGGTTCGGTTGCACATCGTCATCTAGCCGTCATCCTTGACGGGCATGCTTTCCTGCGATGGCGTCCCCGCCCCGGGGCGCGACGGATCCGACCGGAGGACCTCATGGCTCGCACCCGTTTCTCGCTCGCCACCTGTAATCTCTACAACCTGAACCTGCCGGGTCTGAAGATGTATCGGGACGCCGATGGTTGGGACGCGCCGGCTTTCGCCCGCAAGGTGCAATGGCTCGCGAAAGCGATTCGCAGGGTCGATGCCCACGTCTGGGGGTTCCAGGAGCTCTGGCATCGGGACGCGCTTGAGCAGGTTTTCGCCGCGGCGGCTTTGCCGGAAACTTACCGGCTGCTGGTGCCGAATGATCATCAGGGTCAGGGCATCCTCTGCGCCGGGGCCGTGCGCGCCGATCTGCTGGAAGGCGACCCGGAGTGGATCGACGCCTTTCCCGAGCGGTTCATCCTGGAGAGCAGCGGCGACGATGGCCAGACCGGGGAGATCGCGGTTCGCATCCGGCGCTTCTCGCGTCCGGTGCTGCACTTTCGCATCCGCCCGCGCGCGGCCGGCGAGCCGATCTCGGTCTATGTGGCACATCTCAAGTCCAAGCGCCCGACCGAGATCTATCGGGAGGGCTGGTACCGCGCCGACGCCGACTATTTCAAGCGTCATGGCGAGGGTCTCGGCGCGGCGCTCGCCACCATCCGCCGCACCGCCGAGGCGGCCGCGTTGCGCATGATGCTGGTCGACCGGCTCAAGGACACCGACAGTCCGGTGATCCTCATGGGTGATCTCAACGATGGGGACGGCTCCAATACCATCAACATCTTGACCGGACAGCCCAACTATCTGGCGAGCCCGCTCTCCCTCGGCGGCGGCGACACCGACCTCTACAACCTGGGGCAGCTCCGGGCTCTGCGCAGCCTGCGTGACGTCTACTATACCCACATCCACCAAGGCAGCCATGAGTCGCTCGACCACATCCTGGTCTCGCAGGAACTCTACGACCAGTCGCGGAAGCGGGTCTGGGCGTTCGTCGGGCTGGAGCTGATGAACGACCACTTGAGCCACAACGACCACAAGGTGAGCGGAACGATCGACCACGGGATCGTCCGGGCCGAGTTGGAGTATCGTCCTGCTTGAAGCGGAACCCGGACGTCCGCTCGGTATACATCTGCCGGAGCGTAACAAGGCCGCGAATCCGGTGCTCCTGCGCGCGCGGTATGGTCGTGCGCGATGGCGTCGCGCGGCAAGATGCCCCTTAGGAAGGGCTCGTCTAGGACGACTCGCCCGCAGACTGACACTACTCCAAGACGTAGGTCCCAGGTGCAGCGCAAAGCACCGGATGATCGCTGGTATCCGGGGTAGGAGGGGATCCCTTCGGCCCACATCGCTCCGCCAGCCAACCTGCCCAATCGGACCACCAGGAACCCTGGATCGGCGTTCGGGTCTCCAGCCAATCCTCCGGTGCTAGACCGGGCTCGACATCCCCGGACCAATAGCGTCGGCGTGATGTCGCGGACGGCGGATTGAGGATACCGGCCACATGACCCTCGCTGGAGAGGCTAAACCGGATCGGGACGCGGAGATGGTCGCGGACTCGGAAGACCTCTGTCCAGGGGGCGATATGGTCCTGAATACAGCCGACGGCATAGAGCGGCTGTGCGATGTTGCTCAAGCGGAGCTGGCGCCCGGCTAGGGTTAGGCCCTGCGCGGACACCAAGCGGTTGTTTAGATAGAGTTCGCGAAGGTAAAAGGAGAGCATCCGTCTGGGCAGCCGCGTGGAGTCGCTGTTCCAATAGAGCACGTCGGATCGAGAGGGTGCGTCGCCATACAGATAGTTGCGGACGGCGTGATGCCAGATCAGGCTATCGGCACGCAGCAGCCGAAAGACCGTCTCGGTCACGCTGCCGTCGAGATAGCCGTCGCGCTCCATCAGGGTCTCGACAGACTGCACGGCGCCTTCGGAGGTAAAGCGCTCCAGCTCGCCGGGGTTCGAGAAGTCGACAAGGGTCGTGAAGAGCGTCCAATGCGCGACCGGGGAAGCGAGTCGGTCACCGTCGGCCCGTGCCGCCGGGTCGGCGAGCCAGGCCATGAGGCTGGCCAAGGCGGTCCCGCCGATGCAGAAGCCGACCGCGTGGACGGACGT
>JBGSKP010000003.1:0-4587 GCA_041741175.1 Thiocapsa sp.
CCGGTACGCCCTCCGCAACGTCTCCGGCCGGCGCAACCTGCAATTCGACCGCTGCCGCGGGTGTCGATGTGGCTACCTGGGGTGCAGCTGACACCTCGGCCGGCGCAGTGGCCGGCGCATCGACGGGCGCAGCAACCGTCAGTGTCCCGATGGGAGCGAGGTTGGCGGCCACGACAATCGGGTCGAGAGGGGCTTGTTCCGGAAAAGGGTCGGCAAGCGTGACATAGATAATTCCGACGACTGTCGCGACGCCGACGGTCCAGACGGACGTCTTGCCGATATCGACAGTCGCCAGCTTTGCCCGCGCCTCTGCGAGCCCCACGACCTCATTCATCTGGCTGATCCTCTTTTCAGGAAGGTAGGAGTAACGTTGTCCCTTAAACGCTTATAGGCTGCCTGAATAGGCGCGCAGGTTCAAGGGAGAACCGCAACGGGAGCTGGGTTAACGAGCACAGAGACACAGGCTGACCGGGTAAACGGAGCCTATCCAGAACGAACATGTCCGGTCGCACGCGACGGCGGACCATCCTTGTCTGCTGAGTATATACTGCGGCGGTTCCCTGCGACCGGGCTCGTATCGAGCGGATCAGCGCCAACAAGCCGGATCGGCCGGAACTAGAAAGCCCGGTTTCGCCCCCTATCACCCGATACTCCATATCAGGTACCCCTGAGCGTTATGGCAACCAATCCTCTGGCCGGTGCGGGCTTTCTCATCGAAGGCATTCGGCTGATCGCTCGACCGGGACTGCGGCGATTCGTCGTGGCCCCCCTCGCGATCAACATCCTGATCTTTTCGCTTGCGATCTTCGCCTGCGTGCGTCTGTTCGAGCAGTGGTTCATCGGGTTAGAGGCCCGTCTTCCGGGATGGCTCGGCTGGCTGGAGTGGGTGCTCTGGCCCCTGTTCGTCGTGGTCATGCTGGTAGTCGTCTTCAACGGCTTTGCCTTGTTGGCCAATCTCATCGCCGCGCCGTTCAACAGTCTACTGGCTGAAAAGGTCGAGCGTCTGCTCACCGACCGCCCGCTCGAACAAGGCAGCAGCCTCGCGACGGTTATGAGCGAGATCGTCCCGATCCTCTTTGACGAAGTCAAAAAACTGCTCTATGCCTTTCTTCTCGCGATTCCTTTTTTGGTTCTCCTGTTCATACCCCTGATTGGCCAAGTGCTCTGGTTTCTCTATGTCGCCTGGATCCTGACGGTTCAGTATGCGGATTACCCGATGGGCAACCACGGTTTGAAGCTTCGCGAGATGCGTCGGCGACTCGGTCAACAGCGTGGCCTGAGCCTGGGTTTCGGCGCCTCGGCCGCCGTTCTGAGCATGATTCCAGTCATCAACTTTGTTCTGATGCCCAGTGCCGTCGCCGGGGCTACTGCTATGTGGGTTCGCGAGCTTAAGGGAGATAGCAGGTATCAGAGCGCGACGCAGTCGCGCGTCGCGACCCGCTGCGTTCTGCTGATAATCGACCATCTGTCGGGCCGCATCAGCGGTGAAGTGTTGGCGGGCGTGCACCAGGGCGAATCGCTGGACCGCATCCCGACCGACGATCTGGTTGCACTGCTCGAGACCTGTTACGCCAACGACCCCGAATCGGCGGAGGCATTGGAGGTCTATCTGGAACGCGAGCGCAGCAGACGGCCTACCGGGTCGCCGCGGCAGCAGCGCACCGAAACACGCACGGCAGCGAGCGTGTGCATGGATCCGGACGAGGCACGCGCCATCCTCGGCATCGGCCCGGATGCCGGCGCGGAGGAAGTGCGCAACGCGCATCGGCGACTCATCCAGCGCCTGCATCCCGACCGCGGCGGCTCGGATTACCTCGCCGCTAAGATCAACGATGCCAAGGAGATCCTGCTCGGTTGATCGGCGTGCCGCCGGTTCTATATCCTGCCTGCATAGGCTCCCGGCTTGACAGACCCGATTTGTTTCCACCTGAAGAGGCACCGCTCGCCCATGTTCGTCCGTATCCTCCTGGTGTTGTTGGTGCTGGCGGCTCTCGTCGGCGTGCTGGCCTACTTCAAATACAGTCAGATCCAGGCCGAGATCGCCCTGTTCTCGGAGCCGATGCCGGCGCCGACCGTCACCGCGGTTGCGGTCGAAGCAACCACCTGGGAGCCGACCCTGGGCGCCGTCGGCACGGTACAGGCCGTGCAGGGCGTGGATGTCAACAACGAGGTTGCCGGACAGGTGACGGCGATCGAGTTCGACTCCGGCGCAATGGTCAAGCGCGGCGACATCCTGGTGCGCCTCGCCGATGACGTGGATCGAGCCGATCTGGAAGGACTAGAGGCCGCCGAGCGTTTGGCACAGATCAAGGTCGATCGCAATCGCTCGCTGCTCAAGGACCGCGCCGTCGCTCAAGGCGATTTCGATGAAATCAGCGCCCAGCTCGACCAGGCCCGCGCACAGGTCAAAGGCAAACAGGCGACGATCGAGAAGAAAACCATTCGCGCGCCCTTCGACGGTCAGTTGGGGATTCGCCTGATCAATCTCGGGCAGTTTCTACCCGAGGGCTCCCCGATCGTCTCACTGCAGGCGCTTGATCCCGTCTACGTCGACTACGCGCTGCCGGAGCGACACCTCGCTCGCCTGTCGACGGGGCAGACAATCCAGGTTCAGGTCTCTGCCTACCCCACCCGAACCTTCGCAGGCACCATCGAGGCCATCAGCCCGGGAATCGACCAGGGCACGCGCAACGTGCGTGTTCGCGCGCGCCTGTACAACCCCGACCTGTCGCTGCGTCCCGGGATGTTCGCCCGGGTTGCAACCCTGCTGCCGATCGAGCGGAACGTTCTGATCATTCCGCGCGAAGCGGTCACCTTCAACACTTACGGGGACGCCGTGTTCGTCATCCGGGAAGCGGACGACAAGACCTCGGTCGAGCGCCGTCAGATCGTCACCGGCGAGGCCCGAGACCAGCAGATCGCAGTCCTGGAAGGCCTGGCCGCCGGGGATCGTGTGGTCTTATCCGGACAGGTGAAGCTCAACAACGACCAGGAGGTGCGGATCGTCGATGCGCCGGACGGTCGGCCTGCGGCGGACAAGCCCGAGCCGGAGACCGCGCCCGAGGACACGGCGAGATGAAGTTCACCGACATCTTCATCCACCGCCCGGTCCTGGCGACCGTGGTCAGCCTGCTGATCTTCATCCTCGGCATCCGCGCCTTCATGGATCTGGAGATCCGCCAGTACCCCGAGACCCAGAACACCGTGGTGACCATCACCACCGCCTACCCCGGCGCCAGCAGCGACCTGGTTCAGGGCTTCATCACGACCCCGCTGCAGCAGGCGATCGCCGAGGCCAACGGGATCGAGTATCTGGTCGGCACCAGCACCGCCGGTCAGTCGGTCATCGAGGCGAACATGCGCCTCAACTATGACCCCAACGCGGCCGTCGCCGAGATCCAGGCGAAGGTCGCCAGCCGCCTCAACGTCCTGCCCGAGGCCGCACAGAACCCGGTCATCGATTCCACGACCGGCGACTCCACGGCACTCATGTATCTCGCCTTCTACAGCGAGGAGATGACGCTTCCGCAGATAACGGACTATCTGATCCGCGTCGTGCAGCCCCAGCTCCAAGCCCTTGAAGGCATTGCCAAGGCCGAGATCTTCGGCGACCAGACCTTCGCGATGCGGATCTGGCTCGACCCCGCGCGCATGGCCTCGCTGGGCGTGAGCGGCGACGAGGTGGCCCGCGTGCTCGCCGAGAACAACTATCTCGCCGGCATCGGGCGCCTGCGCGGCGAGCAGGTCCAGATCGACCTCTCGGCGACCACGGATGTCAGCCGTGTGGAGGACTTCCAACGCTTGGTCGTGCGCACCCAGGACGACACCCTGATCCGTCTCGACGATATCGCCGAGGTCGAGATGGGTGCCAAGACCTATGACTCGGCCACGCTCTACAAGGGCATCCCGGCCATCTTCATCGGCATCGAGCCCGCGCCCGGCTCCAATCCGCTCGAAGTCGCGGGCCGGGTGCAGGACCTGATGCCCGAGCTCGAAACCCAGTTCCCAGAAGGGCTCAAGGCGTTCGTGCCCTACGATGCCAGCGAGTTCATCGAGGAATCCATCAAGGAGGTCTTCAAGACGCTGGCCGAGGCCGTGCTGATCGTGCTGCTCGTCATCTTCCTGTCGCTCGGGTCGATCCGTGCGGCCTTGGTGCCGTCGGTCGCCGTTCCCCTGTCGATCGTCGGTGCCGGCTTCCTCATGCTCCTCTTCGGTTTCTCGATCAACCTATTGACCTTGCTTGCGATGGTCTTGGCCATCGGTCTGGTGGTCGACGACGCCATCATCGTGGTCGAGAACGTGCACCGCCATCTGGAGATGGGCAAGAGCGGCACGCAGGCGGCGATCGACGGGGCGCGCGAGCTGGCCATGCCGATCATCGCCATGACCCTGACGCTGGCGGCCGTCTACGCGCCCATCGGTTTCATGGGCGGACTGGTCGGATCGCTCTTCACCGAGTTCGCCTTCACCCTCGCCGGGGCCGTCGTGGTCTCGGGCGTCGTCGCCCTGACACTCTCCCCGATGCTGGCCGGGCACGTCCTGCGTGCCGGAAGCGATCAGAGCCGGTTCGAGCGCGGCGTCGAGCAC
>JBGSKP010000004.1:0-8941 GCA_041741175.1 Thiocapsa sp.
ATGCGAGGCGGCCCGTCCCGTGCTGGCTCTGGCACTGGCGCCTCGCGCTGCGTCACATCGGTGATGGGGGTACGACGCACCGGCGCGCCCTGTAAGGCGGCCCGAAGCTCACGCTCGGCGGCGGCGGCGTCCAGGGCAAACAGCTCCGCCTGCGTCGGGATGGCGAGTCTCTTGCCAACAGTCAGTCGGTTGATGTCGCCGTTGACGAACGCATCCTGATTGTTCCGGTACAGCGCCGTGGCTGTCTGGTCGGCCGTGGCGTCCTGCGGCAACGCGCTCCTCGCAAGGGTCAACAGACCCTGCCCGGCGCGCACCGGACCGAATGTGATCGGGAAGCCGTCGGATCCGACCGGGGCCGTCGGTAGCACCGATGGCGATGTCGGCTCGGGCGCGGCTCCGGGAGGCGATGACGGAACGGTTGCCTGACGCGACGGCCGGGGCGCCTGCTGGGGTGTTGAACGGGGTGCCGGCCGGGCATCGGCCGTGGTCGGGGAACCGGTTCGGGCCGCGCGCCGATCACGCATCTCGGGCGGATCCAGAAGCACCATATAGCCCTTGACAAGCCGACCTTCGGGCCACTGAACCTCGGCCAGGAAGTCGACAAACGGCTCGCGGATCGGCTCCTCGCTGGTGACGCGAATCACCGTTCCGCCACGCGGCGACAGCATGGGCTGAAAGACGAGATTGGTCAGGAAGTGATAACGCTCCAGCCCCGATTTGGCAAAGTCATCCGCGGACGCCAGGGTCGCCTTGACGGTGTCGAGCTCGTCGGGCTTGACATCGTACAGATCGATTTCACCGGCATAGGGCTGATTGAGCGCCGATTCGGTGCGCAATCCGCCGAGTCCAAGCGCCGAGACGTCGGCCCCGATAACTGCCCAGATTAAGATCGATACCCGACTGACAGTCCGAAACATCCGCGTTCCCTCGTGGGCCGGAAGCGTCTTCGGCCGGAGGCCGACGTCGCCTGCGGCAGATCGCCGGTTCAGCATCGATTCAGGCGCGCCGGTTCTCCCCGGTGCTCCGCAAAAGGCGTTGACAGGCGCACTTAGCGCGCCAGCAGAATCCGCAGCATGCGTCTCAAGGGTTCAGCCGCACCCCAGAGCAGCTGATCGCCGACCGTGAATGCTGTCAGGTAGCGCTCGCCGAGGTTCATCCGGCGCAGCCGACCGACCGGGACCGTTAGGGTACCGGTCACTGCCGCGGGCGACAGCCCCTGCACCGTATCCTGACGATCGTTGGGAATCAGGCGTACCCAGTCGCTGGACGATGCGATGATCTGCTCGATCTGCGGGATCGAGCAGTCACGCGCAAGCTTGATGGTTAGCCCCTGACTGTGGCAACGCATGGCACCGACGCGCACGCATAGGCCGTCGATCGGCACCGGATCGGCCTCGCGGCCGAGGATCTTGTTGGTCTCGGCCATACCCTTCCATTCCTCGCGGCTCTGGCCGTTCGGCAGGGCGGTGTCGATCCATGGTATCAGGCTGCCGGCCAGGGGCGCACCGAAGTTCTCGGTCGGAAACGCGGCATCGCGCATCGTCTCGGTGACACGCCGGTCGATCTCCAGGATGGCCGACGCCGGATCGCCCAGGAGCGGGGCGACGGCGCCGTGCAGCGCACCCATCTGGGACAACAGCTCGCGCATGTTCTTGGCGCCTGCGCCGGAGGCGGCCTGATAGGTCATGGCACTGATCCACTCGACCAGGCCCTCGCGGAACAGCCCGCCGATCGCCATCAGCATCAGGCTCACGGTGCAGTTGCCGCCGATAAAATCGCGCTTGCCCTGCTCCAGTGCGGCATCAATGACCGGCTGGTTGACCGGATCCAGGATGATGGTCGCGTTCGGCTCCATGCGCAACGCCGAGGCCGCATCGATCCAGTAGCCGTCCCAGCCGGTGGCGCGCAGCTTGGGATAGATCGCCTTGGTGTAGTCGCCGCCCTGACAGGTCAGGATCAGATCCATTTCTCGCAGGGCGTCGATGGACTCGGCATCCTGCAGCGGGCGTACGTCCTGCCCGACGTCCGGACCCGGCTGACCGACCTGCGAGGTAGAGAAGAAGACCGCCTCCCGGATCAGATCAAAATCGCCCTCCGCCCGCATGCGGTCCATCAAGACCGAGCCGACCATGCCACGCCAGCCGATGAATCCGACACGCTTCATTGAGCTACTCCGCAATCGTGGATACTGTTGTCTATCGTTGGGCTTCCTGCCGCCTGCCAAACCGAAGCTGGTGGATGGTGGCTCTTAAAGCGCCGCCACCACCGCATCGCCCATCTCCGCCGTACCGACCTGACGCATGCCGCTGTGCATGATATCGGCGGTACGCAGGCCCTGATCCAGGACCTTCGAGACGGCCGCTTCGATGCGATCGGCCGCGGGCGCGGCATCCAGGGAGTAGCGCAGCATCATGGCGACCGAGAGGATGGTCGCGAGCGGGTTGGCCACGCCCTTACCGGCGATGTCCGGAGCGGAGCCATGGATCGGCTCGTACATGCCCTGTCCCGATGCATTCAGGGCCGCCGAGGGCAGCATGCCGATGGAGCCGGTCAACATCGCCGCGCAATCGGACAAGATATCGCCGAACATATTGGTCGTGACCATGACATCGAACTGTTTGGGCGCGCGTACCAGCTGCATGGCGGCATTGTCGACATACATGTGCGTCAGCTCGATCTCGGGATAATCCCGCGCGGTTTGAATCGCGACCTCGCGCCACATCTCGGTGCATTCGAGCACATTCGCCTTGTCCACCGAGCAGACGCGCCGGTTGCGCTTCATGGCGATATCGAAGGCGGTGCGGCAGATCCGCTCCACCTCGGACTCGGTATAGACGAGCGTGTTGAACCCCCGCCGCTCACCCGACGGCAAGGTCTCCACGCCACGCGGCTGGCCAAAATAAATCCCGCCGGTCAGCTCGCGCACGATCATGAT
The DNA here is from genome assembly GCA_041741175.1 of Thiocapsa sp. Lineage (GTDB taxonomy): Bacteria > Pseudomonadota > Gammaproteobacteria > Chromatiales > Chromatiaceae > Thiocapsa. The sequence continues at coordinate 2,936 of JBGSKP010000004.1, forward strand.
GTCGAGGCCGGAGACCACCTCCGGCTTGAGTGTCGAGGCGTCGGCCAACTGAGGGTAGAGGATCGCCGGGCGCAGATTGGCGAACAGACCGAGACCGGCACGCAGACCCAGCAGACCCTTTTCGGGACGCTTGGAGATGTGCAGCGGCTCCCATTTCGGCCCGCCGACCGCACCGAGCAGTACCGCATCGGATGCGCGCGCCGCCTCCAGGGTCGCCTCGGGCAACGGATCCCCGGCCGCGTCGTAAGCCGCGCCGCCGACCAGTCCGTGCTCAAGCGAGACCTCAATGCTGCCATCGGCCTGCAGGGCATTCAGGACCTTGACAGCCTCGGCGACAATCTCCGGACCGATGCCGTCGCCGTTCAACAATAAAATCTTCTTGCTCAATAGCGTATCACTCAATCGGGAAGCGAAAAGATCAGCCGGCGGCCATGAACAGCCAGGGTGCCTCGATACGGCGGCGGGCCTCATAGGCACGAATGGCATCGGCCTGCTGCAGGGTCACACCGATGTCGTCCAAGCCCTCGATCAGGCGCTTTTTGTTGCCGGCGTCAAGCTCGAACGGGATCTGGGTGCCGTCTTCCAGCGTCAGCCTCTGTGCCGGCAGATCGACGCTAATCCGCAGGGCCGTCGGTCCGTTGGCTCTGGCGAACAGGTCATCGACGGTCTGCGACGGCAGCACGATCGGCAGGATGCCGTTCGTGAAGCAGTTGTTGTGGAAGATGTCCGCAAAGCTCGGTGCGATCACCACGCGGATGCCGAAGTCGGCCAGCGCCCAGGGCGCATGCTCGCGCGATGATCCGCAGCCGAAGTTCTCGCGAGCCAGCAGGATCCGAGCACCTGCGTAGCGTGGATCGTTCAGCACGAAGTCCGGGTTCAGCGGGCGGTTCGTGCAGTCCATCCCCGGCTCGCCGCGATCCAGATAGCGCAGCTCGTCGAACAGGTACGGCCCGAAACCGGTGCGGCTGATGCTCTTCAGGAACTGCTTCGGGATGATGGCGTCGGTGTCGATATTCGAGCGGTCGAGCGGTGCCAGGATGCCGGTAAAATTCTGAAAGGGTTCCATCAGAGCTCCCTCACGTCGACGAAGTGACCGGTCACGGCTGCAGCGGCGGCCATCGCGGGGCTGACCAAATGGGTCCGACCGCCTTGACCCTGGCGGCCCTCGAAGTTGCGGTTGGACGTGGAGGCACACCGCTCGCCGGCCTCCAGCCGGTCGGCGTTCATCGCCAGACACATGGAGCAACCCGGCTCGCGCCACTCGAAACCAGCCTCGGTGAAGATGTGGTCCAGGCCCTCGGCCTCGGCCTGCAACTTAACCAGGCCGGAGCCCGGCACGACCAGCGCGAGCTGAATGGTGTCGGCAACTTTGCGACCCTTGATGACCTCGGCGGCGGCACGCAGGTCCTCGATCCGCGAATTGGTACAGGATCCGATAAAAACCTTGTCCGGTCGGATGTCCTGGATCGCGGTGCCGGGCTGCAGACCCATATAGGTCAGCGCGCGGCGGATCCCCTCGGCCTTGACCGGATCAGGCTCGGCCGCCGGATCGGGTACCCTGCCGTCGATCGGTACCACCATCTCGGGCGAGGTACCCCAAGTCACTTGCGGCTTGATCGTCGCGGCGTCCAGATGCACGGTGCGATCGAACTGCGCATCCGGATCGCTCACCAGTGTGCGCCAGTAGGCCGCGGCGCGCTCGAACAGCTCCGCGCTCGGCGCATAGGGACGACCGCGCAGGTAGGCGATCGTCTTCTCGTCGACGCCGATCAGACCGGCGCGCGCACCGGCCTCGATCGCCATATTGCAGACCGTCATGCGCCCTTCCATCGAGAGTGCACGGATCGCCTCGCCGCCGAACTCGATCACCGAGCCGGTTCCACCGGCCGTGCCGATTTTGCCGATAATGGCCAACACGATGTCTTTGGCGGTAATGCCCGGACCGACCTGCCCGTCGACGCTGATCAGAAGCGTCTTGGACTTGCGCTGTGTCAGGGTATGGGTCGCCAGCACATGCTCGACCTCCGAGGTCCCGATCCCGAACGCCAGCGCACCGAAGGCACCGTGGGTGGAGGTGTGCGAGTCGCCGCAGACGACCGTCGCGCCCGGCAGGGTGAAGCCCTGCTCTGCACCGATCACATGCACGATGCCCTGGCGTGGATCGGACATCCGAAACAGGGTGATCCCGAAGTCGCTGCAGTGCTTGTCCAGCGTCTCGACCTGGATGCGCGAGACCGGATCGGTAATGCCCTCGTGCAGATCGCGCGTCGGCACATTGTGGTCCGGGACGGCGAGATGAGAGTCGGTCCGCCAGGGCTGGCGCCCCGCCAGGCGCAGACCCTCGAACGCCTGAGGCGAAGTCACTTCATGCACGAGCTGCCGATCGATATAGAGCAGAGCCGCACCGTTCTCATCGAGTTGGACGACATGCTCGCCCCAGATTTTGTCGTAGAGAGTCTTGGCACCCATGGCTCCGGCCTCAAAGCAAAAACAATCGCGAAGCATAAACGCCAGGCCCGTCAAACTCAATTGCGGCAGCGCAACAAACGGGCTGTGCGAGCCGAGGCAGTGGAGATCAGCCTGTTGTTCATGCGTGCCGCAGGGGCTGGCCTTGAGCGGAACGAACACGCTGCTTAGCCAGGTTGGCGCTGAGCGAACCGTGGCTGCGGCAAAACTCCCGCGGCGGGCGGATATACCGCAGCATGACGCGCGCCAATCGTCTATCCAAGAACCTTCCCGTAAACATCCGCCACAACCAGATGGCAACCGATGCCGGGCAATTCCAAGGTCGCTTCAGGGTCGCCGATGTCCGTCAGCAGCCAGCTATGATCGTCCTGACGGCTGTATAGTATGAGCGCGATCCGATCCTGCGCCACGACCAGATAATCCATCAGCAACGTCCGTTAGCGATAACGCGCGAATTTTCCGCCTGGGTCATAATCTGCCGTAGTTAGTGAGAGAACCTCGAGATCATTTTGAGATTCGACAGATTATCGCACCCGGAAAAGACGGAATCGCCACAGACCACCACGACATCGGGATAGACATAACCCTCGGCCACCTGCACCCGCAGATCGCTGGGATAGACCCGGCAGGGTCGCTGTTTCAGCTGAGCATGCAGGGCTGCACCGATGTTCATCTCGATCAGGTTGTGCTTCGCACTGGCCCAAGTCATGGCGTAAATCTCGCCCTGGCTGTACTCATGCCAGTTCTGGGACTGGCGCTCCTGTTCGAGATAGGCTTGGGGACTCAGTTTTTGGACAGCCGTCATCAAGGATATACCCCGTCTCCGCCCGAGATCGGCATCGGAATCGGCGAGTCCTGCCATTGAATCATACGGAGGACGAAGGGTGTTTTGCGCCAGCGGCGCACCGAGTCGGCGCGGTAGTGCCTGGTGAGTGCCAGTGTGCCCAAAAGGCCACGCCTGCCCAAAGCCGACCTGGCGTTTCATAGGCAACCGATTGTTTTGCATGGTGGGCCGTCTAGGATTTGAACCTAGGACCAAGGGATTATGAGTCCCCTGCTCTAACCGCTGAGCTAACGGCCCATAACGGGGGCGAACCTGAGGTACGAGCGAGGATAGGCCGTCCGTGGCCGGTGTCCATCAACGGCTAATCGGCGTCCAGGAAGCTGCGCAGCTTATCCGAACGCGTAGGGTGGCGAAGCTTGCGCAGCGCCTTGGCTTCGATCTGCCGTATGCGTTCACGCGTGACGTCGAACTGCGTGCCGACCTCTTCCAGAGTGTGGTCGGTATTCATATCGATACCGAAGCGCATACGCAACACCTTGGCCTCGCGCGAGGTGAGGCTCGCGAGCATGTTCTGGGTCGCCTCGCGCAGGCCTTCGGCAGTCGCCGACTCGACCGGCGAGATCACGCCGGAGTCTTCGATAAAATCGCCGAGATGCGAATCTTCATCGTCGCCGATCGGGGTCTCCATGGAGATCGGCTCTTTGGCAATCTTCAGAACCTTGCGTACCTTGTCCTCGGGCATGTCCATGCGCTGGGCGAGCTCTTCCGGGGTCGCTTCGCGGCCCATCTCCTGGATCATCTGCCTGGAGATCCGGTTGAGCTTGTTGATCGTCTCAATCATGTGGACCGGGATGCGAATCGTGCGCGCCTGATCGGCAATCGAGCGCGTGATCGCCTGACGGATCCACCAGGTGGCATAGGTGGAGAATTTGTAGCCACGACGGTATTCAAACTTATCGACGGCTTTCATCAGGCCGATGTTGCCTTCCTGAATCAGATCCAGGAATTGCAGGCCGCGATTGGTGTATTTCTTGGCGATCGAGATCACCAGGCGCAGGTTCGCCTCGACCATCTCTTTCTTGGCGCGACGCGCTTTCGCCTCACCGATCGACATCTTGCGGTTAACATCCTTGACCTCGCTGATCGTCAGGATGTTTTCCTTCTCCAGTTCCTGCAGCTTGCGCTGAGCCCGGCGAATATCCTGAGCGACCTCGGCAAGACGCGCGGCATACGGCTTGCCGCTCGCCAGCTGCTGCGCGAGCCACTCTGGATTGGTCTCATGCTCCGGGAAGGTGTCGATGAAGACCTTACGCGGCATGCCGCACTGCTCGACGCACAGACTCATAACGATGCGCTCTTGCGCGCGAATCCGCTCAATCGTCTGCCGCAGGATTTCGGCGAGCTCTTGAAAGACGGCGGCGACCAGCTTGAACTGCAGGAAGATCTCGGAGACATCCGTCATCGCCGCCTTGGAGCGCTCGTCGTCTCGACCGAATTGTTCCAGCGACGCACGCAGCACGGCGAAACGCTCGCGCAGCAGTTGCGCTCGGCGCGCGGCATCCTCGGGATCCGGGCCGGTGTCGACAACGGTCGCGGCTTCCTCGTCGTCCTCGGCATCCACGTCGGACTCGTCGTCGGTTTTTGCATTCTCGCTGACCACGGGCGCGACGATGACGGGCGGCGGCGGCGGTGGGACTTCTTCGCCGTCGTTAAAGCCGGAAATCACGTCGGTCAGCCGCGTTTCTTCGCGATCAACCCGGTCAAAGATTTCGATGAGCTTCTCGACCGAACGCGGATAAACGGACAAGGCAGAGAGGACCTGATTTAGTCCGTCCTCGATCCGCTTGGCGATAACCAACTCGCCTTCGCGCGTCAACAGCTCGACAGTGCCCATCTCGCGCATGTACATGCGCACGGGATCGGTGGTGCGACCGAACTCGCTGTCAACCGTCGCCAGTGCCGCTGCCGCCGCCTCCGCGGCATCATCGTCGGACACCGCCGAGTCGCTCAAGGTCTGATCGACGACATCCGGGGCGGTCTCGTGGACCATGATCCCCATATCGTTGATCATCCGAACGATATCCTCGATCTGATCGGTCTCCACGATGCCGGGGGGCAAGTGGTCGTTGACCTCGCTATAGGTCAAGTAACCTTGTTCTTTGCCCTTGGCGATCAGTTGCTTCAGCTGGGACTGTTGCTGTTCTTGATCCATGGGATACCTTGGTAAATGCGAGGGATGGCGGCTAAACGGCGAACTTCGTAGTCTAGCACGTACGACACTACTCTATCTAGTTAATCAGCGCTTGTCGGTCAGTCAACGGCTACGGGTTCGTGCCGCGGCGGCCTCGTGCTCAAGCTGCGCGCGGACCTCTTCGCTCCAGGCGCCGGGACCGGCTTGATTGAGCGGGCGGCGGCGCTCGTCCTTCACGACCTCCTCGCTGGTACGCGTCAAGGCGCCAATGAACTCGGCGGCGACCCCGTCCGCAGGGATGTCGCGGAGAAAGGGATCGACGCTGAGTCGCTGCAGATAGGAGAAGTGTTCCTGCTCGCGCCAGCGTTCAAGTAACGCGCCTTTGTTGATAGTTGGGTACGCGGCAATCGTTTCAAGCAGTTGCGCCAAAATGGCCGCGCCTGGGCTCGGTGAGCGTCGCCAGTCTTCGGGGGCTTGCGCAACCTCGGGCGCAAGCTCGGGGTGATCAAGCAGCAGAGCGATCGCCTGAGCGATTTGACTGGGCCGCATGGGGCGCGCCGCCTGC
>JBGSKP010000005.1:0-4090 GCA_041741175.1 Thiocapsa sp.
CGGCCCCAGGGTAGCGAGCTGGACCCGGGCCTCTTGCAAGGCGTCGCCGAGCTGCTGGCACATGGCTTCGGTGATCTCGGCGTTGGTCTTGATGGCATGATCAATGGCCCTTGCGGTGTCGGCCAGACGGACGGCGCCAACCATGCCGGCCGTCCCCTTCAGTCCATGCGCGATCCGGCCGATGGCCTCTTGATCTCTGTGCTTGATCCGTTCGGCGGTGTCGGCAGCGTCCTCGGCCAATTGATTTCTGAACATGAGTAGAAGCCGATGGTAGAGGTCGGCATCCTGGTCGGCAAAGCGCAGCCCGAGATCGCGGTCAAAGCCGGCCAATGTGCTGCCATCCGGCGGGCTGCCAGCCGGCTTATCGGGCTGCTGCGCCAGCGGCTCCCCGTCTTGCGGCGCGCTTGGGGGAGCGCCGGGAGGAGCGCCTAGAGGAGCGTGTGGTGGGGTTTGGGCCGGTGCGCTCAGCCAGAGGGCGAGCGTGCGGTAGAGCTCCTCGCTGTCGATCGGCTTGGCTAAATGGGCATTCATGCCGGCTGCCCGGGCGTTGTTGCGGTCCACTTCCATGACAGCGGCAGACAACGCGATGATCGGCAGGTCCGGTCGCTGCTGGCGGATCCGGCGGGTGGCTTCGAAGCCGTCCATGATCGGCATCTGTAGATCCATCAGAACCAGATCGAAGGGCTGGGCGGTCGCCAGCTCCACCGCCTCGCCGCCATGGTTGGCGAGGGTGATGCGCGCCCCGGTGCGCTGCAGCATGCGTGTTGCGACCTCCTGATTCAGTACATTGTCTTCCACCAGCAGGATCGCGACGCCGGCGAAGGAGGGGATCGGCTTGGGCCCCGGCGCCTGGTTGGCGAGCGTTTTGCCGCCGCGCGCGTCGATCATGGCATCGATCAGGGTGGAGGCGGTCACCGGCTTCCCGAGAAACCCCTGGAAGCCGGGCCGGTCGCTCGGCAAATCATCACGGTTGTAAGCGCTGACGATGATCGCGGGGGGCTCGGCTCCGCTGAGTACACCCTCCTCGCGCAACTGACGCAGTTGCTGGATGGCTCCCAGGCCGTCGATCTCGCCGGGCATCTTCCAGTCCATGAGAACGAAATCAAAGGGGGTTCCCGCACGTTCCGCGGCGATGACCGCATCCACCGCGGCCAATCCACTTGCGGCCTCGCCAACCTCGCATCGACAACTCTGCAGAATCTCCCGGAGCAGGGTTCGGGCAACGCTTTGGTCATCGACCACCAGCACCCGGCTTCCCTTGATCTGCGGGATGTTACGCGGATCCGACTCGTCCTGCGCGATCGGAAGGGTCAGCTCGAACGAGAAGACGCTGCCCTGCCCGGGCGTGGAGATCACGTCCAGCGCACCGCCCATCTGCTCCACCAGTTTGCGGCTGATCACCAATCCCAGGCCCGTGCCGCCATACTTGCGGGTTGTGGAGCTATCGGCTTGCGCAAAGGCCTGGAAAAGTTGGCCGAGCTGCTGCGCGTCCATCCCGATTCCGGTGTCGCTCACTTCGAAACGCAGACGCACCAGGTGGCCGTCTGCGCCGAGTCGGGCGATTCTCAGCTCGATACTTCCCCGCTCGGTGAATTTGACGGCATTGCCCAGTAGATTGGCTAAGACCTGACCCAGGCGCAGCGCATCGCCGACCAGGGTATGCGGAACATCGGGAGACACGCGAAAGAACAGTTCCAGGCCCTTGTTGCCGGAACCCGTACCGAAGAGGGTCGCCATCTGGTCCAGCAATTGGTCGACCCGGAACGGGTGGCAGTCCAACTCCAGCTTGCCGGCCTCGATTTTGGAGTAGTCCAGGATGTCGTTGATGATACCGAGTAGCAGGCGCGAGGAGCCGTGAATTTTACCCAGATAGTCCCGCTGCTCGTCGTTCAGGGGCGTTTGCAGCAGAATCTGACTCAGACCGATGACGGCATTCATGGGGGTGCGGATCTCATGGCTCATGTTCGCCAGAAATTCGCTCTTGGCTTGATTGGCTGACTCCGCCTGCTCGCGGCTGAGCCGCAACGCCGCTTCGGTTTCGCGGCGCTTACGGACATTCACGAGCATCTGCGCAAACACTGTGAGCAGACGCTGCTCGATGTCCGAATAGCGATGGTGTTGGCGCACTGAATCAAAGCCCACGAATCCCAGGCAATGCGGGTGGTCCATCATCGGCACCGCGAGCGCGCTCTTGATGCCTTGCGGCTCCAGGAGCTCGCGCAGCGTGCTGCCGTCCGGCAGGGCGAAGACATCCGGGACGAGCACAGTTTGACCCTGCAGGTGGGTGTCGACCCAGGTCTGCAGCATGGCATGTGGCACCTTCTGTAACCGGTCGAGCTGTGGCGCGATGTCCGGCGCACACCATTCATGCGTGTTGGTACAGATTTGGCGGTCAAAATCGTAATCAAACAGATAGGCACGATCCGCGTGGACGAAACGGCCCAGGAGCCCCAGTGATGCCTCGATCGCACTGTCCACCTGATCGAGCGGCAGACTGATGTAGGTGGCAGAGATCTCCATCAGGATGTCTTGCAGGCGGGCCTGTTTCTGTAATGCCGTTTCGCTGTCTTGCAGGGCCGAGAAGGTCTGCAAGCGGCTGATGGTGCTGCCGATGACTTGGACGAGAAGTTGCAGCAGACCGACATCGCTGTCGGTCCAGTGGCGCGTCTGGCCGATCACATCGAAGCCGACAACACCCCGCAGTGTCTCCTCGCTGTCGGTCATCGGCAGACAGAGTAGCGACTGGACGCCTTGGGCGAGAAAGATGGCTTTTTCCGCCGCGGCCTCCTCCGGCAGAGCCACGACATCCGGGATCAGCAGCGGCGCACGTGCTTCCATGCGAACCTGCCACCAAGGCAGCGCGTCGAGGCGTTGGTCTGGTGTGCCGCCACCTTGAGGCGCGACGCTATTGGCGCACCACTCGTGGGTGATCCGCATCTGCGAGCCCTCTTCGGAGAAGCCCATAAGGTAGGCTCGCCCAACCGTCAGCTGGCTGCCCAGGCTGGCGAGGGCCCCATCGAGAATGCGGTCGAAGTCGTCGGGACGGGCGGTGGCAAGGCGCGCGGAAATCGTCGCCGCGGTGCTTTCCAACTCCAATCGACGAGTTGTTTCGGTCTGCGCCTGTTTACGCGTCGTGATGTCGCGGGCGGCGGCGTAGATCAACTTTCCGGAGGGGAAGGCTCGCCATTCGATCCAACGATAACTGCCGTCGCGACACCTGTAACGGTTCTCGAAATTCAAGACGGGCCCTTGGGTGTCAAGTGTTGCCATGGCCGCATATGTTGACTCGACATCATCGGGATGGACGAGATCGATAAAACGACGGCCCTGCAACTGTGCCAAGGGGTAACCGAGCGTGCGCTCCCATTCCGGGTTCAGGCGGATGAGCTCGCCCTCCATGTTGGCGATGCAGAGCAGATCCAGACCCGCGGTAAAGAAGCGGTCCAGATCCTGGGTGCGCGCGTTGATCAGCCCGACCAATCCGGCGTGGCGGCGTGCCAGCAGACCGACCACCAGAACCAGGGCACCGGTTAGGGCGAGTCCGGTGACCGCGGTAATCCAACCGGCGAGCCTGCTATGTCGGCCGAGAAAGGCGGGGCTCGCCGTGGCCGTGACGGCAAAGACTTCGCCGAAGATCGGGATCAGCCGCGTCAGCGACGGTCCTGCGGATTGCGGACGATCCGTAGCCCAATCCGCTGCGAGCGTCTCGTGAGCGCCGGACGCGTCCAGGAAAGAGATCTCCAGCAATGTCGCCCCGTCTGGTCCGGCGCTGAGCAGGAGTGACTCCAGGCGCAGCGCGGCCATCGCAAAGCCGCGCGCACGCCCGGCCTTATCGAAGACCGGATGAACGATGCGGATCCCTTTGGGACTGCCCGGCTCGAACACGAAGGTGACGGGTTCGGTTGCGGTGGCCAGGCCGGTCCGTGCCGCGGCTTCGATCGCCGTGCGCCGCTGCGGATCCGAGCCCAGGTCGAAGCCCAGAGACTGCCTGTTTGGCGTGGTCATGGGCGCCACGAAGAGAACCGGATAGTAGGGATCACGCTCGGCGGCGGGCACGGGCTCGCCCAGTGCGTTGGCTTGCCAGATCAGC
>JBGSKP010000006.1:0-3530 GCA_041741175.1 Thiocapsa sp.
GCGGCGCCAGTGCCACGATCTCCGCGGCGAGGTCGACCGGAAACTCGCGGCCGATGGTCGCGCCGGCTTGCGCCAGGCGCCGCGCATCGGGATGCAGTCGGTCGATCTTGCTTTGCACCAGTCCGGCAAGCGTAATCGGGATATCCTGCGCCCCGCTGTTACGCTGCTCCGCAAGCATCTGCGCGTACTCTTCGGCAAACAGCGGAACCCCGTCCGACTTGCCGACGATGAGCTCGAGATCCTTGCGGCTCAGACCGGCGGCCTCGCCCAAGCTGCGAACCAAGGCAGCAGAGGCGTCGGGGGCAAGCCGTTGCAGCGCGACGCGCCGCACCTTCTCGTCGACGGCATCGAAGGGTCCGCCCAGGCGCGTGGTGACGATGACCACCGCCGCGTGCGCGGGGGCCTCGGCAAGGATGGCGCGAAGGACCTCGGCGGAACTCGGATCGATCCAGTGGGCGTCCTCGAACAGCAGAACTACGGGACGCGCGGGCGTGCCGAGCACGAACAATCGGTCGATCAGGGTGCGGAATACCAGCGCCCGGCGCGCCGGCACGCTGAGGCTCTCGGGCTCCCCTCCCGCCGGCGTGACCGCCGGGCCCAGAACCTCGAGGAGATACGACAGGCGTTCGTCCGTGATTCCCCAGACCGTGCGGAAGAGCCGCTCCAGCTTGGCACGGCGCGCCTCGTCGGCGTCTGCCGGCTGCACCCCGGCAATCCATTCGAGAAGGTCGCGCATCGGATGCATGGCGGTATTGGTATGCATCGGGGAGCATTGCAGCGTGAGCAGGCGTGCGCCGTCGCTGCCGGCATGTTCGCGGAACGCCTTGATCAGACGTGATTTGCCGATCCCGGCCTCGCCGTGCAGCAGGATCGCCGCCCCTTGACCGGTACGTGCAGCCAAGAGTGCCTCGACCAACACCGCCAGCTCGCGCTCGCGACCGATCAGCGGCGTGTTGCGCTGCCCGCGCAAGGCGTCGAAGCGTGACACATGACGCCGCCGCGTTCGCAGCGCGTGGACCGGTTCGGTTCCCGAAAAGCCTTTCAGCGCGACGGGTCCCAGCGGCTCGACCTCGAATGCCTCGCCGAGCAGTCTGCGCGTCATGTCGCAGCAGACCGCCTGATTCTCGGCGGCTACGCCCTGCAGTCGCGCAGCCCTGGAGAGGCAGGCGCCGACGGCGTTGCGCCCATAGTAATCACCTTCGGCGCGATTGACGACGACCTGGCCGCTGGCGATGCCGATACGCGCGGCGAGCTTGACGCCGTCGGGTGTCGGCGGCAATGACTTCAACGTCGACAACAGATCGCACGCGGTTTGGGCGGCCCGCAAGGCGTCGTCCTCGCGTGCGTGCGGAAAACCGAAGTAACTGACCACGCCATCGCCCAGATACTCGGCCACCGTGCCGTCGTGCCGGCGCGTCGCTTCGGTACAGAGGCTATGGTAATGGCGCAGAATTTCCGCGTAACGCTCTTCACCAACCGTATCGACGAGTGCCGTCGAGCCGACCATGTCGGCGAACAGGACCGTCAGGTGCCGTCGTTCGGAGTGATCCGTGGGGGCAGAGACGAGTCCGCCGGGATGGAATGGTCCTGCCATCTCAGTGCGCGCGGGGGTGTTCGAAACTGTATTCCTCCTCGCCGATCACGGCGTTGACCGTTCCGAGCGCGAAGGTCACGAGCATGTCGTAGTCGAGTCCGACCGCGGCTCGATTCGGCGAGATCGCCTGCGTGCCGGCACGGTTCTGATTCCATCGCGCCCACTGGGCGGAACCCGGGGGATACATCAGGAACGGCTCGCCCTCCGGCGGGAACGTCATATTCGGCGACGGATAGAGATTGGCGGTGAAAGGGAACTGCGCAGTCGAGTGACAGCTCATGCAGGAGGATGCCTCCATCTTCGGGACCCGTTTGCCATCGGTCTGGACAACGTTGTGCCTTTGGGAGACGTCGATCGGGCCCGACAACCGCCCGCCCCAGCCGAGGGTGCCGAACGCATACGCGGGTGCCTCGGGGTTGATCCAGGTTTCCTTCAGCTCACCGTCGGGGCCATTGCCGTCCGGCTCGAGGGCATATTCGGGATCGTTGCCCCACTGCGCGCCGAGCGGCATCAGCTTGTCCCAGGTGTCCTTGCCGGGGGCGTCCTTGTCGTAGACAAAGGTCGTGAAGATCCATCCGGTCTGCGGGGAGGCGACGCTGTCCTTGACGATCACGTCGAACTGCAGCACGCGAATCTGCTGCACCGCCGGCGGGTTTGTCTTTGCGTCGTAGACGCAGTGTCCCTTCTCGGGATCGAGCTTGGGCCAATACACGCTCCATGTGTTTGTCCCCTCGACGACCGGCCATTCCGCGGGAGTCGGTGTCACCGCACCGACCTTGACAACCATCGCTCCTTCGGGAAACTGCGCGCCGGTCAGGTCGGGCCGGAACGGATCGGCCCAAAGCCGTGCGAGCATGGTCGCGGCGGTCCGATCGTAATAAATGAGCGTGAAGTTCTGCATGTCGACCGTCAGCCCCGACTCGGCAAAGCTGTCGCGTTCGATCTTCTGGCCGGAATAGCTTCCCAGGATGCTGTCGCGTCCGCCGCAGGGGTCGCTGCCGGCGCCGGTCCAGATCATGTCGTACCAGCCTTCCTGGGTCGGGTCCCAGCTGTCGGGCGACTCGACCATCTTGCGCATGGATGGCTCGACGGCGGCCTTCAGTGCCGCGAGGAACCGGCTTGCATTCGTGGTCGTGATCTTCCCGCCGACCGGGCCGCCCGGTTTCCACGCCGGTTGCACCGGCTCGGTCGGATAGTCTGCATTGATGGTGCGAAACGGGCCGCTCCACTCGTCGGCGTTCGGATAAAAACCGTTGTTCGAGGCGTAGGGATCGGCGCTGTGCGCGTGCACTGCCGGAAACAGTGTCAGGCCGGCAATCATGCCCGCAGCCAACGGGACGCTTGCAGTGTTACCCATCGCTTTACCCTATGATTGCTGGTCGGAATCGATGCGCCTTGGCCTTGACCACCACACGCATCGCGCTGGCTCCGTGAAGATCGAAACCGCGTGTAGTGAATACCATACTCAGCCGGTCAAGTGAAGACGAACGGCGAACGGGCAGGGCGAGCGCATATAAACTTCATTTGCAACAGTCATCTGCGGCACACTTTGGGAAACGATTTGAGGAGTTTCCCATGTCTGCTGCCATTCTTGAACATGTTTCATCGCTTCCGGACTATCGCGTCGATCGTCACAAGCTCTATCCGTTGCCGGAGATTCTGCTGTTGGTGGTCTGTGCGGTGCTCAGCGGCGCCGAGGGCTGGGAGGCGATGGAGGAGTTCGGCAAGGAGAAGCTCGCCTGGTTGCGCAAGTTCGCCCCGTTCGCCAACGGAATTCCCTCGCACGACTGCATCGCCACCGTGATCTCGCGGCTGCAGCCGAAGGCCTTCCAAAGCTGCTTCGTGAACTGGACGCGCGCGGTAGCCGAAGCCACCGGCGGGGAGGTCGTCGCGGTCGACGGCAAGAGCGCGCGCGGTTCGCGCGATCGGCGCCGCG
>JBGSKP010000007.1:0-4474 GCA_041741175.1 Thiocapsa sp.
GGCACCCTGGGTCACCCCTGGGGCAACGCAGCCGGCGCCGCGGCCAACCGTGTCGCGCTCGAAGCCTGCGTCGAGGCCCGCAACCAGGGTGTGCAGATCGAGAAGGAAGGCAAGGAGATCCTCACCAACGCCGCCAAGCACAGCCCCGAACTCAAGATCGCCATGGAGACCTGGAAGGAGATCAAGTTCGAGTTCGATACCGTCGACAAGCTCGACGTGTCGCACAAGTAGATCGATGTGAACCGCAAAGGCGCAAAGGACGCAAAGGTTGTTCAGAGCGATCCGGAGCGCCTAGCGGTCATCGATCAATCCATCGAACCAGTTTAGACGTCAACTGCGGGCATCACGGACGCAAGGCGGGTCATCCGTCGCCTTTGCATCCTTTGCGCCTTTGCGGTTCAACCCTAAGAGAGCTAAACCATGAGCACCATGCAGGACTATCAATCCAGCCTCGACGATCCGAGCAGCCGTAAGTTCGAGACCTTCTCGTATCTGCCCGAGATGGACCAGGCGCGGATCCGCAAGCAGGTGGAGTATATCGTCGCCAAGGGCTGGAACCCGGCCATCGAGCACAGCGAGCCGGAAAACGCATTCGACCACTATTGGTACATGTGGAAGCTACCGTTGTTCGGCGAGACCAACGTCGACACCATCTTGGCCGAGGCGGAAGCCTGCCACAAGGCGCACCCGGACAACCACGTGCGTCTGGTCGGCTACGACAACTATGCCCAGTCCAAGGGTGCGGAGATGGTCGTCTTCCGCGGCAAGTCGGTCTGAGGATCGGTTTTCGCTTGGGCGAAAACCGATGATCTAACAATCAGGGATTGACGGAAAAAGCCCCTGTCCTGACGTGCAGGGCGGGGGCTTTTGGGCATCGGCTTGTGAACGAGAGAACAATGAGATGAGCGAAAGCGACCGCGACCAATACCTGATCAAGGACGAGCCCTATTATCGCCCCGTGCAGAACGAGGTCGTCATGTACGAGGCGGCTTACGACGCACGCATGCCGGTGATGCTCAAGGGACCGACCGGCTGCGGAAAATCGCGTTTCGTCGAATACATGGCCTGGAAGATCGGCGCACCGCTTATCACTGTCGCCTGCAACGAAGACATGACCGCCTCGGACCTGGTCGGGCGCTTCCTGCTCGATATCAACGGCACCAAGTGGCAGGACGGTCCGCTCACGGTCGCCGCACGCATCGGCGCCATCTGCTATCTGGACGAGGTCGTCGAGGCCCGCCAGGACACCACGGTCGTCATCCATCCGCTGACCGACCATCGCCGCCAGCTTCCACTCGAGAAGAAAGGCGAGCTGGTGCATGCACACCCCGATTTCCAGATCGTCATCTCCTACAATCCTGGGTACCAGAGCCTGATGAAGGATCTGAAGCAGTCGACCAAGCAGCGTTTCGGTGCGCTGGACTTCGACTACCCGTCGGCCGACATCGAAACCGAGATCGTCGCCCACGAGGGTCATGTCGACAAAGAGACCGCCGAGAAGCTGGTCCAGGTCGCCCAACGCAGCCGCAACCTCAAGGGTCACGGGCTCGACGAAGGCATGTCCACCCGCCTGCTGGTCTATGCCGCACAACTCATCGGCAAGGGTATCGATCCGCAATCGGCTTGTCGGATGGCACTCGTGCGGCCGCTGACGGACGATCCGGATATGCGCGATACGCTGGATGCGGCGGTCAATACCTATTTCTGAGCCCTAGGATTTTTGAACCGCAAAGGCGCAAAGGACGCAAAGGAATTTTTGCAATTCAGCCTGACCCAGAAATCGAGCGACTCGCGCACGAGACTATTGGCGCAGCGATCGAAGTCCATCGCCACCTAGGACCTGGATTCTTGGAAAGCGTCTATGAATCCGCCTTAGTGATCGAATTGACTCAGCGAGGAATCCGTTGCGAGCGGCAGGTCATTACAGAGATCCTGTACAAGGGTAGAAAAGTCGGAGAGGCGCGAATTGATTTATTGGTCGGAGGATGCCTAATCGTTGAGTTAAAGGCAGTTGATTCCCTGCTTGCCATCCATAAGGCTCAGATGCTCTCCTATCTGAAGGCACTTAGCCGACCCCTTGGCCTGCTCATCAACTTCAAGGTCGAAGTATTGCGACAAGGCAT
This sequence comes from Thiocapsa sp., assembly GCA_041741175.1. Classification (GTDB taxonomy): domain Bacteria; phylum Pseudomonadota; class Gammaproteobacteria; order Chromatiales; family Chromatiaceae; genus Thiocapsa. Next base: position 2,124 of record JBGSKP010000007.1, read on the forward strand.
CCAGCGTATAATACGCTCAAGCGAAATCTGACTTCGAGTAATGGAACGGCAAAGGCCGTAATCCCTGCGATGACCTGCGCCGGGAACGTGCTCACAGTCGTAGCGAAGTACGATGCGATTACGAGGTCTTGTTTTTCTTTGCGCCCCTTGCGCCTTTGCGGTTTCAAAAAATCTGCACCTCTGCGGTCCGAAACAATGATCGATTTCAGCGAGTACCTCTCCTGCCTCAAGGCCGACGCGGATCATCCGCACACCCAGGCATTGGAAGCGAGCTATCACGAAGCCGCACGGGTCATGTCGCCACGCGGGCTGGAGCATTACCTCACCGGCATCAAGGCGATGTGCGGCCTGAACAAGGGCGTCGATCTGGTCCTGACCTATGTGCAGGAGATGCCGCGGGTCGCCAAGGAAGTCGGCGAGGACATCATCCCCGAGGTGGTCAGCGCCCTGATGAAGCTCGCGTCCCACACCTCCGGGACGGTGGTGGCGCTGATCATGTCCAGCATGCCGCTGGCAGCGAGCCGACTCGGGGATGCGGAGGTGCTGCGCGGGTATCTCAACCTGCTGCATCAGTTGTCGGGCAAGTCGCCGCGCGGCCTGCGTCCGATGATGGAGAACATGGACGAGTTGCTCTCCAAGCTCACGCTCGGCGGTCTGCGCCGCTGGGCGCTCTGGGGTGCTCAGGCCCATGCGCGCGATCTCGACGGCCAGATGGCCTATTTCGGCCTTCAAACGGAGTCTTCGCGCGCCGTCCTGCAGAAGGAACGGCGCGGGACCCTGTTCGTCGACAACCAACGCAAGCTCAACTTCTATCTGCGTGCGCTCTGGGCCCGGTCATTCTTCATGCGCCCGACCTCGGGGGACTACGAGTCGCGCCAAGGTCTACGCCCCTTCATCGAAGACTTCCAGATCCACCTGCCGGATGCCTTCGACGCCTATCGCGGCATTTCCGGGATCGAAATCTACCGTGCCGCCGCCGCCCACTGCGCGGCCCACATGGTCTACGGCACCAGTGCGATCAGCGCCGAGCAGCTGATGCCCGCGCAGATGAAACTGATCGAGATGTTCGAGGACGCGCGCATCGAGGCGCTTGCGATCCGCGACTTTCCGGGGCTGAAGAAGCTCTGGCTGTCCTTCTTCACGGCTCAGCCCGGGCCGATGGACGACGCCGTCGATCTGCATCCGATGATGGATCTGATGCTGCGCCAGGCGCGCGCCTTGCTGGACCCCGACTATGTCGACGGACTCCCGCTGATCGACGACACCGCGGTCGCCTTTCGCGCGGCGCTGGCCGAGCACCCGCACGACAACCGCATCAGTTGGGACGCCGGCGTCACCTTCTACAACCAGGCGATCAAGACCGTCGCGCTGCCCAACCTGCGCATCCTGGAAAGCTGGCCGATCCCCTATCGCGACGACAACCGCTACGTCTGGGATTGCGGCGAGAACCTCTTCCTGAGCCGCGGCGTCGACTATCTCCCCGCCTCGCAGCAACAGGTGCGCAAGTATGTCTCCGCGATAGAGATGGCCAACGAGGTCGATGTCGAGACCGCCGGCGACGACGCGCAGGAGATCTGGGTCTGCGCCACCGAGTTCTTCCCCTACGAAGACGAGGGCATCTCCTTCAACGCGATCGAGGGCAAGGAGCCCGTCTCGGACCCCTACCACTACCAGGAGTGGGACTATCAGGTCCAACTCTTCCGCCCGGACTGGGCGACCGTCATAGAGCGTCGTCAAGGCCGCGGCGACCCGGCGCTGATGGACGAGATCCTCGTCAAATACAAGCCGGTCGCGAGCCGCATCCGTCGTCTGATAGACGCACTGCAGCCGCAGGGCATCATGCGCCGGCGCGGCTACGAGGAGGGCGAGGAGCTGGATCTGAACGCCGCCGTGCGCGCCATGATCGACGTACGCCGCGGCAGCATGCCGGATCCGCGGATCAACATCCGCATCACGCGGCATGTCCGGGATCTCGCCATCGTGGTGCTCATGGATCTCTCGGAGTCGACCAACGAGAAGGTCGGGGTCAAGAAGGACGACCCGAACTACGACTCGGCGCCGAGCATCCTGAGTCTCACCCGGGAGGCCACCGGACTGCTGGCCTGGGCGATCGACGGCATCGGCGACCGCTTCGCCGTGCATGGCTTCGCCTCGGACGGCCGACACGACGTCCAGTACTACCGTTTCAAGGACTTCGATCAAGCCTACGACGACAACGCCAAGTCACGCATGGCCGGCATGAAAGGCGGGCTCTCGACCCGCATGGGCGCGGCACTTCGCCACGCCGGTTGGCACCTGACCCGCCAGCCCGCTCAGAAGCGCCTGGTGCTGGTGATTACCGACGGCGAGCC
>JBGSKP010000008.1:0-2545 GCA_041741175.1 Thiocapsa sp.
CGCCGGCAAGCTCGCCGAGCAGGCCCGTCGCCCCTTCTGGCAGTTGATGCGTGTCGGCGCCGCTGCGTTGATCGCACGTCTGCGCAGCCTTCCCGGAACGCTTTATGCTGGCTACGCCTGGGCGGTGTTCCTGCTCATCGCCCCCGGGCTTTGGATCGCCATCATGCTCAGTCCGAACCAGAGCCGGTGCTGGTCGTTGGGGCGGTTCGGCATCCGCCTGCTGCGTCGGCTCACAGGCGTGCGGCTCATTGTCACCGGCCGCGAGCACCTTCCGCCAGCCGGAGCTCCCTTCGTCCTGGTTGCCAATCACGAAAGCTATCTGGATGGGCTGGCACTGGCCGACGCCATCGAGCGCCCGATCGGTTTCGTCGCCAAACGTGAGCTGCTCGCCCGACCGATTGTCGCCGCATTCTTAAAACGCATGGGTACCTGCTTTGTGGATCGCTTTGACCCGCTTGCCGGCAGCACCGAATCGGCTGGCTTGACCGCAAGCCTCGCCGGCGGCCAGCCTCTCGCCTTCTTCCCCGAAGGCACCTTCCGCGATCAGCCCGGACTCATGCCCTTCCGCATGGGCGCCTTTGCCGCCGCTGCCCAAGCCCGCGTGCCGATCCTTCCCGTGGTTATCCGCGGCACCCGCCAGCTCATGCCGGGCGACAGCTTCCGGCCGCACCCAGGCGAGGTCGAAGTCATCATCGGCTCCCCGATCAACCCTAACGGAGATGGCTGGCAAGCCGCCATTGCGCTGCGCGACGGCGCCCGCGCCTTCATCCAGGAACGTATCAGGATCTGAACAGGAACGGCCATGTCGGCGGGGCCTGCGCCGCGCCGACATGGCCGTTAGGCAGAGCGCGCATCACCGCCCTCGGCCTGCCCTTATCTCTAGCCTTCAGGGTACGTCAGCTCACGACCGTCACCGGGCGGTGGGCCGTGCGGATCACCGCATCCGAGACGCTACCGAGGATCAGCTTTTGCATTTTGCCGATCCCGCGACGACCCATGACGATCAAGGCATCGCTTGCTTCGGCGGCGGCGACGATCTCTTCGCGCGGCTCGCCCCAGACACTCATCTCTTCGATGGCCAGGCCGTCTTCGTTGCCGATGGCCTTGCGCGCCGCCGCGAAAGCGATGGCCGCCGCCTCGCTACTGATCGACTCGATCTGCTCACGCGGCAGATGGGCCATGCCCATCAGTTCGTTGCTGGTCGGCGAAAAGACATGAAGAAGCTGGAGCGGTGAATGGGTCGCGCGCGCCAGATCGGCGCCGAAGGCGGCAGCGCGAGCTGCGCCTTCCGATCCGTCCACCGGAACAATGATCAGGTTGTAGTGTGAAACCATCTGGATTGATCTCCCGTTGAGTCGTCACCGGGGGGTGACCAGCGCAGCGCGGTTGGACACACCCCCATCAGATTGTCATCGGCTGTCCGTCCCGATCGGCGAGGCGGCGTCGCCGAGTTGTCGTCGGTCGAGCACACGCCTGGCCTTGCCGACAAAGCGCTCGATGCTGCGTGGTTCGACCAGGTCGACATGGGCGCGTATCCCGGCGACCGTTTGAATCTCGCGGCTGATGCGCTCGCAAAGTGCCTGCATGCGATCCATCCGGTCGGAGAAGAGCTCGGGCCGGATCTCGACCTTGACGTGGACCTCGTCGAGTGTGCCGGGTCGGGACACCTCGATGAGATAGTGCGGCGTGGTGCCTTCCACGCGCAACAGCGCCTCCTCGATCTGGGAGGGGAAGACGTTGACGCCACGGATAATCAGCATGTCGTCGGTGCGCCCGGTCACGCGGCTCATGCGCGCGGTGCGTCGTCCGCAGGCACAGGGCTCGCGGTAGAGACAGGCGATGTCGCGGGTGCGGTAGCGAATCAGGGGCATCGCCTCGCGGGTGAGCGTGCTGATCACCAGTTCGCCGGGCTCGCCCTCCGGGACCGGCTCCAGGGTCTCCGGATCCAGACACTCGACCAGGAAATGATCTTCCTGAATGTGCATCCCGGTGCGCTCGGGGCACTCGCCGCTGACGCCGGGACCGATCACTTCGGACAGACCATAGTTGTTGAACGCGGCGATATCCAGCTGATCCTCGATCTCGCGGCGCATGTCCTCGGTCCAGGGCTCGCCGCCGAAATGGCCGTAGCGGATCGGCAGTGAGCGCGGATCGATCCCCAGCTCGCGCGCCGAATCCGCGATCGTCAAAGCATAGCTCGGTGTGCAGATCAGGACCTCGGGGTCCAGATCGCGCATGATCTCGATCTGGCGACGCGTGTTCCCTGCCGCCGCCGGGATGATCGCCGCGCCGACCCGCTCGATGCCGTAGTGCAGGCCGAAACCACCGGTGAAGAGCCCGTAACCGAAGGCGACCTGCGCGGTGTGCTCGGGCCTGAGCCCGCCCGCAACCAGGAAGCGTGCACAGAGGTTCGACCAGGCCTCCAGATCCCGCGCCGTGTAGGCGACGAAGGTGGGTCGCCCGGTCGTGCCCGAGGAGCCGTGGATGCGCGCAAGCGCCTTGCGCGGAACCGCCAGAAACCCGAACGGGTGTTGGCGACGAAGAT
>JBGSKP010000009.1:0-3097 GCA_041741175.1 Thiocapsa sp.
CGCCTTCGTCGGCGACGGCATCAACGACGCCCCGGCACTCGCCCAGGCCGATGCCGGGATTGCCATCGGCACCGGCACCGATATCGCGGTGGAAGCCGGCGAGGTGATCCTGATGCAGGGCGATCTGCGCGGCGCCGCGGACGCGATCGCCTTGGCGCGGCGCACCCTGAGCACCATTCGGGTCAACTTTTTCTGGGCCTATGCCTACAACGTCGCCTTGATCCCGCTTGCCGCCGGTGTCTTCTTTCCGCTGACCGGGTGGCTGCTCAACCCGATGATCGCCGCCGGTGCCATGAGTGTGTCGAGCCTCTTTGTCGTCACCAACAGCCTACGGCTGCAGCGGTTTCTTGTGTCTCGCGATCCTGCGAGCGATTCCGCCGATCCTGTCTGATCGCAGGTATCGGGCATATCCTGACGCAGGATTCGCGCGTGGTCCATCGACCGGGAAGCGGTGAGACGCGCCGGACGACGCCTAATCCGAACTCACCCCTGCAGTCTTGTCCGCTGAATTTTCCGGGTTTAAACCGCGTCCAGAGCGAGATGCGCATTTTCGAGTGAGCTCGACGTTTGCTGCATCGACAACCCTTAGCGGAGACGCGGTTTAGGCGCGATCAGGCGTCAGTAGCACCTGGGGAGGCTGGGATTTCGACAGGGTTTGCGCGAATCTTGGCAACCCCCTCAAATTACCCCCACCCCAGTCGCCAGTCCCCTCCGGAAGCCGGAAACCTCAGTCCTTGATAGACCCGCTGAAATGTCAAACTGACTCAGTCCCCTCGCCAAAGCCGTTGGATTTTCAGTATAAACAAGACGTGGTTTGACCACTGAAATACGGATCGAGTACTGCATGGCGCGGATGGTTCGCGCCAGGTCTTCCAGGATCGGAAACGTCTGTGCCGAGCGGCTGAATCACGGGACACCGATTGCGCCCGCACCGGCAGCGCCCTCGGAGTTCACGATCGTACTCCGCGCGATCGTCGCTTGCTCGGTTGGCAGGGTCTGCTGTCCCTCCCACCCGCAATCCCAATCGACCCCTTTCCCGGCGGGAACCTGCGCCAGGTCAACCAACAACAAGCGCAACGCATCGACAATCTGACGCACCTGCCATTCGCCCAGATCAGCGCGGGCCGACAGGCGTTGCAGAGATTCGGTGACCTGGTCCGCCGTCAGCGCCGACAAGGCCGCCGGCTTGAGGTCCTTCAGGAAATCCTCGACCCGTCGGATGTACAATTGGCGGAACTTCGCCGGAACCTGACGATGAATCGGAAGATCCAGGTAACGGTCCCAGCTCGACGGGGAGTCGTCCCCACGGCGTGCCTTGACGGAGTTGACGTGGGACATCTGTAGGCTACTCTTGCCTAGACTGCAGGGAGCTTAGTACACGAAAAGATGCACTCAATCTAGAACACCTTAGGCTTCTTATGGCAGAGCTTCCAACTCTCGGGCATCAGATGTTTCTCAGCGAGGGGATCGTTGCCTATGTTGACCATGTCAATCGCACGCACACACCGTGCCTCTCGTACGCAAAGCGCCTGAACGAACTTGCTAATCGCGCATTGTTCAGTGCGCAGATCAGTAGCACGAGTCTCCAGCATGTACTTCTGGCAGCGTTACTTCAGCGGGGGTTGACGGCCTTTCAGGCCGCGGTCCTGTTACTCGAACGTGGTTTACCTGAGGAAGGACAGGTTGCCCTGCGAACGTTGCTGGAGGTCACATTCAAAACGGTGGCCGTTGCGAAGAACAAGGATGCTGCAGATGCCTTCGTCCGCGAGGACGAGGCCCACAGACGGAAGTTCATCAATAAGTACAAACTGTTGAGTCCTGGAGCGCAGGACTCACAGGTCCGCTCGGAGCTCGACGCAATCTTGGTCGACTGTCAGGCCCGAATCCAAGAGAATGGCGCGAGGGAGCTCGGAACCTACTGGTTCGCCGAGAAGGCTGGGATGCTGGACTTCTACAACAGTGCGTATGCAGTACTCAGTTCAACCGCACACGCCAATGTACGAACCCTAGAAAAGGCGCTGGACATTGACGCAGACGGCGAGATTCGCCGGCTCAAATACGAATTCAGTGATGCGGGCATCGACGAAAACCTACTTACGGCTTCTGAGGCGATGCTTTTTACCGTCCACGCCGGTTTCTCTATGGGCGAGATCCCAGAGTCCGACGTTGCAGCTATCAACGCGGCGCAGGCAGAATTCAATGCGTTACATCAGGCCATTTTCAAGGAAACCTAGCCCCACGGTTGAGTCGACCTCCAATCCGCGAGGCAAGGAAAGCGGAGCGAGGCCGAGCGGCCCCCGGTAGGCGTCGGCGCGTGCGTGCCGCCGCAGTGGCGAAGCGGACATAGTCGCGAAGCCGCGAATCTAGCCGTTCTTTTTCATCCAGAGGTTACCTTCAAAGACCCGGTGTACCTCAGCACAGCGGAGCAGTCTGAGTTATTGAGCAAGGTGCATGAGATGGAAAACAGTTGGTGGGTCAAATCGGACATGGCGTATGATCTAGCACGCTCGCTTAAGGCCGACGCAATGATGGGATTCAGAATATCTGAGTCCGTTTTGTACTGGGTGTTTCCGCCATCGGTAGTCCTCGTTTTCTGTGGCGTCGTTTTTTTCTTCTACTCTCCCGAGGCAGATATGAGTAGAGATGATCGCAACTAACAGACGCTTTAGGGCAACAACTAATTAGGGACAGACCCAAGGGGAAAAGTCGCCTGGGTCAATTAAGAAGAGCGGCACACCGACCAATTCGCCCAACCAGCGGCTCGGCTTCGACCGTCCGTTGACGCGCCAGCCTTAACGTTGGGTGCTAGGGCTGGAGAGTGGAAATCCTGATACCGTTGGTGAAGTCTGCACGGTAACATGATGGATATACTCATCATCACTTGCCTCAATCTTTTCGCTATGGCCCGCTGTATTGCTGCCCCCGTTGACCTGACCAATAAACCTCGCCGCCGTCTCGAAGCCATCGTGCACCAGTACTCCGCGTCCCGAAGCCTTGTGACGCGGGCGCGGATCATTCTGCTCGGCGCAGACGGCGTCGGCTTGCGCGAGAGCGCCGAACGACTACGCCTCGGGCGCGCCACCGTCCAGCGTTGGCG
>JBGSKP010000010.1:0-5701 GCA_041741175.1 Thiocapsa sp.
GGGCGGGTGCGGGCGCTCGAGTCGATGCGCCGGGACCGCCTCGACCGGCGCGAGCAGCAAGGTGCAGCGCGCCTGCGTCTGAGCGAGGCGGATCGTTCCGGCAAGCTGGTGGTCGAGGCCGATGCGATCAGCTATGCCTGGGGTGAAACGCCCGTGATCCGGGACTTCAGCACACTCATCCTGCGCGGCGATAAGATCGGGATCATCGGTCCGAACGGTGCGGGCAAGAGCACGCTCTTAAAACTCCTGCTCGGCGATCTTCAGCCTCAGAGCGGCCAGATCCGCCTGGGGACCAATCTGCAGGTGGCCTATTTCGATCAGCTGCGCGCGCAGCTCGACCTGGAGAAAAGCGTCCAGGACAACGTGGCCGGCGGCAGCGACAAGGTCGAGATCGACGGTCAGAGCCGTCACATCCTGTCTTACCTCAAGGACTTTCTCTTCACACCCGAACGTGTGCGCCAGCCCGTCAAGGCACTCTCGGGTGGCGGGCGCAATCGTCTCCTGCTTGCGAAGCTCTTTACGCGTCCGGCCAACCTGCTGGTGCTCGACGAACCGACCAATGATCTGGACACCGAGACGCTGGAGTTGTTGGAAGATCTGCTGGTCGCGTTCAAGGGCACGTTGCTGCTGGTCTCGCATGATCGGGCTCTGCTGGACAATGTGGTGACCAGCACGCTGATCTTCGAAGGTGATGGTCTGGTGCGCGAGTATGTAGGCGGCTACGAGGACTGGGTGCGGCAGCGCGATCCGCGGCGCTCGGGCGAGTTCAAGACGAAATCGGCGGATTCCGGGACGCCGGCGTCGGCCCCCACGGGCGGGACGAATCAGCCCAAGGCTGCACCCAAGGGCGAGAAGCTGAGCTTCAAAGAGACGCGCGAGCTTGCCGAGCTGCCGGCCCGAATCGAGGCGCTGGAGGGCGCGCAAGCCGAGCTGCATGAACGCCTCGCCGATCCGGCCTTCTATCAGGCCGCCCGAGAGGAGGTCGCTGCGGTCAAGGCGCGTCTGGAGGCGTTGGAGTCCGAGCTCGAGACCGCCTACGCGCGCTGGGAGTCGCTCGAGGCGCGGCGCTGATCGAGGGTGAGCGAGGTCCTGCGCACGCCGCCGGACCGACCACCGGATATCGGGCCTCGCGCCGCTTCGATGCACCCGGACAGGGTGTTTGTCGCCGTCGGCATCCTGAACTAACATCGTCGTGCGGTCCGGGTCGGCTCCTGCCGAGTCACGCATGACTTGGGCGGTTTCCCTGTCGGCCCGGTCTTGCACGAATCCAGGGTCGTCGAGGAATGCGCTGTTGAATGATTTGAAAACAAATCATTTGAACCGCGTCGGGCAGGGCTTTCTCGGTCTCCTCAAACGGTCGTTTCCCGCCAAACATCGGTTGTCACTCAGGACGCGGTTCAATATATGAAGTTTACGGTCGATGAGTTTCGGGGCTGGAAGCACAAGTGCATCACGCTGCTCGGGATGTCGGGGGTCGGCAAGACCTACCTGTCCGAGATGTTACGGCGCAACGACTGGTTCCACTACTCCGGCGACTACCGGATCGGGACCCGCTATCTGAACGAGCACATCCTCGATCTGATCAAGGCGCATGCGATGCGCGATCCCTTCCTGCGTGATCTGCTGCGCCACGATTGGGTTGCCATCCACAACAATATTAAGATCAAGGATCTGGGGCCGGTCCTGAGCTTCGTCGGCAAGCTCGGGAACCCCGAGCGCGGAGGGCTTCCGCTCGGCGAGTTCAGCCGCCGTCAGGCCCTGTATCGCGAGGCCGAGATCGCGGCCATGATGGATGTGCCCGACTTTGTCCGCAAAGCGCAGGAGATCTACAACTATCCGCGTCTGGTCAACGATGTCGGCGGGAGTCTGTGCGAGCTTGAAGAGCCGCGCGTTATCGAGCTGCTTGCCAGGCACAGCCTGATTCTTTACATCCGGGTTCCGGCGGCGGACGAGATCAAGCTCATCCAGCGTGCCCAGGCCGATCCCAAGCCGCTGTATTATCGCCCCGATTTTCTGCGTGCGGCGCTCAAAGACTATCTTTCGGCAGAAGGGCTCGACTATGTTGCCGAGGTGGACCCGGACGACTTCACGCGCTGGGTTTTTCCGCGTCTGTTTCACTCGCGCGTGCCGCGCTACGAGGCGATTGCGCGGCCCTATGGCTATACGGTCTCATCGGAGGAGGTGGCACTGGTGCGCGACGAGCAGGATTTCCTGCAGCTGATCGAAGCGGCGATCGGGCAGGCCGGGGCACCGCTCGTCGATGCCGAGATGCAATGACCCCAACGACAGGACCAGGATCTCATGCCACTCGTCGCCCACAATGATCTGCCTACCTTCGAGCGCCTGCGTGAAGCAGGCCATAAGGTTTTGGATCCCGACCGCGCGCTTGAGCAGGATATTCGGGAGCTGCACATTGGCCTGTTGAACATGATGCCCGACTCGGCGCTGGCCGCGACCGAACGGCAGTTCTTCCGACTGATCGGCCAGAGCAATCAGATTGCCCAGTTCTACGTCCATCCGTTCACGCTCGACGAGCTCGACCGCAGCCCGGTGACCCGCGAATATGTGAATCGCTACTATGAGCCGTTCTCCAAGATCCGCGAGGAGGGGTTGGACGCCCTGGTGATCACGGGCGCCAATGTGGTGGGTCCGGATCTCTCGACCCAGACCTTCTGGGAGCCGTTGATCGAGGTGGTCGACTGGGCCTACCGGAACGTCAGCTCGACACTCTGCTCCTGCCTGGCGACCCATGCGGTCCTGCAGTTTCGCTATGGGCAGCGGCGCCGGCCGCTCGGCGAGAAGCGCTGGGGTGTCTACGTCCACCGTGTGGTCGATCGCAGCCACCCGCTGGTGAGTACGGTCAATACCCGTTTTGACGTGCCGCATTCACGCTTCAACGACATCAGCCGCGAGCAGTTCGAATCGGCCGGGCTGCCGATCCTGGCTGAAAGTGACGATGCCGGCGTGCATTTAGCCGTCAGTCCGGACGGCTTTCGTCAGGTGTTTCTGCAAGGTCACCCCGAGTACGACATGATCTCGCTTCTGAAGGAGTACAAGCGCGAGGTCAATCGCTTCACCTCCGGTCAGCGTGACGAATATCCGCCGTCGCCTGAGAACTATTTCGGGGTTCAGTCGCTGGCCATCCTGGATGAGCACAAGGCGCGAATCCTCGACGCGCTCGACGCGGGGCGCGCGCCTCCGGCGTTTCCCGAGGCGCATCTGGTTGGACGCCTGGACAACACCTGGCACGACACGGCCGAAGGCGTCGTCGGCAATTGGATGGGTCTCATCTACCAGGTGACCAACAACGACCGGACCCTGCCCTTCATGTCGCACGTCGACCCGGATGATCCGCTCGCGCACAGCTGGCGTCGCGCTGGCGCTTAGCGTCGCAGGTCTGATCTATCTGTTGCTGATGCGCAACACCTCGGTTGGCCGTGCACGGTTTGGCCGGCCCATCGCGATGTCCGAATTTTTACGTTTTGTGATGGGTTTAGTGAAAAAATAACCGTCACAATGTTGTCAAGTGTTGCGAAAAGATACTAAACTGGACGGCATGAGATGCAGAGTGTGCCGTGAAGGAAACAGGGTAATCCCCAATGTGTCCTGAGCGCCATGTGAATGTGCAGCTCTACCGCTGTCCCGGGCGGGATAGTCGGCATCTAACAAATTGTTTCCACTGAGATAATACAGACATGTTCGATCAAGCCGATAACGTGATCCGGTACAAATGGGATCCGCGGACGTACACCGGGTTCAAATTGCGTTTCGACGCCGACGGTGCTGCCAACGGAACACACTGTTGCTACCACGTCGAGGACTGGACCTTCCGCAGCATGACCAACGAGTGGCCGTGCGAGGATCTGGACGAGGCGCTGGACGTTTTGAACCACTTCTTCGCCATTGATGTGGACCAGGAACGTGAACGGCTGAGTGCTTGGATCCCCGTGACTCTCGCGCAAGCGGCCTAGCACAGGCCGCGTCTGTCGCGATTCGTTTTCGGATCGCGACAGACGCCAGGCCGCGACGTAACAGCCTCGATCGGCCCGCTCCCCCGCCGCAACAGCGCCGGGGAAGCGGGCCGTCGACATGTCAGGGGGTCGCTGATGCGGCCTGACCCGCGACCGCTGTGTTTGCCGCATCTCTAAGCGGCTCCAATCCCTTGTCCGGCCCCCCGTGTCTCCTTCCCGGTCAAGCCCCTTGCAGGGTGTCGCGCAACGGCGCCTCTGTATTTCCCTGTATTTCCGTGTTGGGATCAAGTTTGAAACATAGACAGCCGCAATATTAGAATGCGGTAATCGTCTGGCTCATTACCTCGCTGATAAAGGTGCTCACATGCAGGATCCCATTGCTCACTCGGACAGCACGGTCGGGCGAGTCGAGGTCAAGGAAACCACCTGCTACATGTGTGCGTGCCGATGCGGCATCCGGGTTCACATGCGCGACGGCGAGGTTCGCTATATCGACGGCAATCCCAATCACCCCCTGAACAAGGGGGTGATTTGCGCCAAGGGCAGCTCCGGGATCATGAAGCAGTACTCGCCGGGGCGCATCACCAAGCCGTTGCGCCGTAAGGAAGGCGCGGAGCGGGGCGCCTCCGAGTTCGAGACGATCTCCTGGGATGAAGCCTTTGCGATGCTCGAAGAGCGGCTCGGGCGTCTGCGTGCGGAGGATCCGAAGAAGTTCGCGCTCTTCACCGGTCGCGATCAAATGCAGGCCCTCACTGGTCTCTTCGCCAAACAGTTCGGCACTCCAAACTACGCCGCACACGGCGGCTTCTGCTCGGTGAATATGGCTGCGGGCATGATCTACACCATCGGCGGCTCCTTCTGGGAGTTCGGTGGTCCGGATCTGGATCGCGCCAAGCTGTTTGTGATGATCGGCACCGCGGAGGATCATCATTCCAACCCGCTGAAGATCGCCATCTCCGAGTTCAAGCGGCGCGGCGGACGCTTCATCTCGGTCAACCCCATCCGCACCGGCTACTCGGCCATCGCCGACGAGTGGGTGCCGATCAAGCCCGGCACCGACGGCGCGTTGCTGATGGCGATCTCCCACGAGATCCTCAAGCAGGGTTTGTTCGACCGCGATTTTCTGATCCGCTACACCAACTCGGCCGAGCTCGTCATCGACGATCCCGAGCGCGACGATCACGGTCTCTTCTACCGTGCCGAGATGCACGTGGAAGAGGGCTGCTTCGACCCGGAGAACAAGCTCTGGTGGGATCGCAACATCGACGGCCCCATCAGCACCCACACCCCGGGTGCGGATCCGCGCCTGATGGGCAGCTACAAGCTCGACATGGACGACGGGATCCCGGTCAAGCCTGCGTTCCAGCTCCTCAAGGAGCGGCTGGAGCCCTGTACCCCCGAGTGGGCCGCCGAAATCACCGGCATCCCGGCCGACACCATTCGGCGCCTCGCACATGAGATGGGCGTCACCGCGCGCGATCAGAAGATCGAGCTGCCGATCCCCTGGACCGACTGCTGGGACGTCGAGCATCCCTCGGTCACCGGCAACCCGGTCGCCTTCCATGCGATGCGCGGGATGGCCGCACATTCCAACGGCTTCCAGACCATCCGCGCGCTCGCCGTGCTCATGACCTTGCTCGGCACCATCGACCGGCCAGGCGGTTTCCGCCACAAGGCGCCTTTCCCGCGCCCGATCCCGCCCTGCGCCAAGCCGCCGCACGGACCCGAGG
>JBGSKP010000011.1:0-3081 GCA_041741175.1 Thiocapsa sp.
ACAGCGACGAGGGCTGGGCCGCCCCCGGCGCGGTCTTCCGTCTGACCGAAGACGGCCTGATGACCGGACTCGCCCGCGTCGTCGAGCAGGACCCCCGCAGCTACGAGCTGCGCGATACCGCCGGCGTGCATCAGCTCTACCGACGCGGAGAGGTCATCGACCCGATCGACATCCTCTCGCAGCACTACCACGGGAGGGCCGCCGCATGAGTGCGCTCGGCGGCGTCGAGCGTACCATGTCCCGATGACGCGCAAGCACGCCTCGCCGCGCCACCACGATCACAGCTATCGGCAGCTCTTCTCGCATGCCGAGATGGTCCGCGATCTGCTGACCGGCTTCGTGCGGGGCGATTGGATGGGCTCGCTCGATCTCGGCTCGTTGGAGCCGGTGAAGGGCAGCTTCGTCACCGACGATTACCGCGATCGCGAGGACGACGTGATCTGGCGTGTCCGCTGGTCGGACGGCTGGCTGTACATCTATATTCTGATCGAGTTTCAAAGCACCGAGGACCGCTTCATGGCGGTGCGGATCGCCAACTATGCGACTCTGCTCTACCAGGATCTGATCGCTCAAACCGCATTGAGCCTGAGCGGGCGCTTGCCGCCGGTGCTGCCGATCGTGCTCTACAACGGCGAGCCCCGCTGGACGGCGCAGACCGATCTGTTCGCACTCATCGAGCCCGTGCCGGGTGGATTGGAACGCTATCGGCCACAATGGTCCTACCTGTTGTTGGACGAAGGGGCGATCGCGCGCGACGATGCCTATCCTCCGGAGGTACGCAATCTGGTGGCGGCATTGTTCCGCTTGGAGAAGGCATGCGACGAGGCAACTTGGCTCGCCGTCTATGCGCGCCTCGTCGAGCTGTTGGACAGCTCCGCGCTGGACAGCCTGAAGCGCGCCTTCGGGCGCTGGATCTACCGAAGCTTCATCCGTAAGAAGCGCCCCGGAATCCAACTTCCGAATATCGATGATTTCAACGAGGTGCATGTCATGTTGCAACAACGCGTCGAGCAATGGAATGCGGAGATTCTCGAACGTGGGCGTGAAGAAGGGCGTCACGAAGGACGTGAAGAAGGGCGTCACGAAGGCCGCCGCGAAACTGCCCTTGAGCTGATCCGGCAAACCGACTTCGACGACGCGACCATCGCCGACATCAGCAAGCTGCCCTTGGAAGAGATCCAGGCGCTACGCAATCTGCCGAGCGCACATTGAGGACAGGCGGGCGCCTGACCCGCTCCGAAGGAGATCGAGATCGACAGTGACGCCATCCGGGACGTCATGGAACGAGACACCCGCATCAAATAATCGAGATAACGAGGACAGAAGGACCGCGACGTGACCACATTGGATCGTGCTATCCACATCGGCACCGCCTATACGCGCTCGATCAACCTGACCCGCGATGCCGACGCGCCGGATCTGATACGGGCCTATGTTCCGACCTCGCGCGCCGCACTGGCGTTGGACCGCATGGCGGACGGCCTTTCCGCAGGCGCGTATCAGCGGTCGCTGGCGCTGATCGGACCCTATGGCTCCGGAAAATCGGTGTTCGGCCTCTTCGCGGCCGCCGTCTTGTCGGAACCCCGAGCCGAGCAGCGTCGCGCGGCGATTGCGGTACTCGAGGCCGCCGCCCCCGATCTTGCCGCGCGTTTTTGCACCGCTCACCCAAACGGCCGCGGCTTCCTCCGCGTCGCCATCAACGGCATCCCGGACTCGCTCATTCGACAGTTGATGCTTGGCCTCGCGCTCGCCGTCGAGCAAGTCGGCCTACCTGGCCCGTTGGTCGACGACATCCTCTCCGCGGCCCAGCCCGGGACGCCGATGGACCATGTCCTGCACCTTTTCGGACGCGTGCAGCGCGCTTGGGCGCATGCCGGCGGATCGGGAGTACTGATCGAGATCGGCACGTTCCTCGAGTACGAGTCCGATCCACTACAAAGACGCACGACGACATCATGAACGACGAAACCCTGCGCTACTACAGGGATCAGACTGAAACCTTCGTGCTCGACACCCAGACGGTCGACATGGAGCCGCTCTATGGCCACTTCCTTTCGCACCTGCACGGCAACGCCCGGATTCTCGATGCCGGTTGCGGCTCGGGCCGAGATGCACGTGCCTTCGCCAAGCGCGGCTTTCAGGTCACGGCTTTCGATGCCTCTCCCGCCATGGCGGTCGTCGCGGAGGCTCATTTGGGCGCACCCGTGGCAGTGCTGCGTTTCCAGGAGATCGCATGGCGCCAAGCCTTCGACGGGATCTGGGCCTGTGCAAGCCTCCTGCATGTGCCGACCGCCGAGCTGCCCGATGTCATGCGCCGACTTGGCCGTGCCCTGAAGCCGGGCGGAATCCTCTATGCCTCGTTCAAATATGGGCGCGGCGAGCAGACGCGCAACGGGCGCCATTTCACCGATCTCGACGAAGTCGGTTTGGCCGATCTGCTTGAGCAAGTCGGCCTGTTCGTCGAGATCGAGACCTGGGTGACATCGGACCGACGCCCCGGCCGCGAATCCGAGCGTTGGCTCAATAGCTTGCTCCGGCTCGAAGACGACGCATGAGCGGGTATCTCGCGACCGGCGGTCGGCGGGATCCATTCCTGCCTCATCTTCTGGAAGCAATCCGGCGCGCGGATCGTATCGACCTCGCAGTCGCCTTCATCAAGTCGAGCGGGCTCGCGCTCATCTTCGATGCGCTCGCCGACGCCCTTCAGTTCCGCACTGCACGTTTGCGCATCCTGACCAGTGATTACCTGGACGTCACCGAGCCGCAAGCCCTGCGTCGGTTGATGCTGCTCGGCGAGCGCGGCGCCGATATCCGCGTCTTCGAATCCGGCGAGCAGAGCTTCCATCTCAAAGCCTATATCACCATTCAGAGACAAGACGGCCGCGAGGTCTGGGGCTGCGCCTTCGTCGGCTCCAGCAACATCAGCCGCACGGCACTTACCGACGGACTCGAGTGGAACTATCGGGTCGATCGCATCGGCGATTCCGAATCGACTGGTGGTGGACCACTCAACCAGATCTGCGCCGAGTTCGAGTCGCTGATCGTCCATCCTCTCCGCGAGGCATGGAGAGCGGAGCGAGG
>JBGSKP010000012.1:0-2349 GCA_041741175.1 Thiocapsa sp.
CGCGAGGCCGAGAATCGCGCGAGGAGCATCCGCGAGGCGGCCCAGCAGGAGGTCGATGCGCTGCGCAAGGGCGGCGAAGAGGCGCTGCGGATCGCCATGCGCGATACCGTGCTGCGTCTGAAAGCCGATCTGTCGGATCGCTTCAGCGACGAGGTCAAACGACTGATCTCCGCGAAGATCGAGCAGGAAGCCTTCTTGGAGCAACTGATTCTGGAGGTGGCCGCCAAGGCGCGTGCCGAGGCCGGGATCGACGCGGGAGAAGCGATCGAGATCCAGTTGCCCAAGGCGCTGGTCAGCCCGGAGGAGCTGCGCCGCAACCCGCTGGAGTTGCGCGAAGGCTCGCTCTCGCACTTCGTGCTCTCCCTGGCTGGAAATATCCTGGCCGAAGGCGTGACCTTCGGGGTTGCGGCCGGCTCCGACGGCAAGGGCATCCGCCTGGCGCTCAAGGGCAAAGACGTTCATATCGACCTGACCGACGAGACGGTCGCGGCCACCCTGCTGGCACATCTGCAACCGCGCTTTCGAGCGATCCTCGAAGGCATGGTCAAGTAAGGTAGCGAGGCGACCTTGGCCCACCCCGACCGCTACGCGATGCTCCTGAGCGCCCTGCCATATCACGGCCCGCTGTTCGGTGCGAAGCAAACCCCCTTATCACGCATCCGCTTGAATCAACGCCTGGCCCTGCTCGATCCGATCGAGGCGGACTGTCTTCGCGAGGCCCGACGCCTGCTCGAATGGGCCCAGCAGGATCCCGAGCAGTCCGACGCGCAGACCGTCCTGCGTGCGCGGCGTGTCATCGAGGACATCGCCAACCCCTTGATCCGGGATCTTGTGGTCTGGCGTCTGGAGATGCGCACCGTGGTTGCCGCGCTGCGGCGGCGCCACCGCGGCGACTCCGCACCACGCGACCGGCACTGGGGCTTCGGCCGCTGGGTGAGCCGAATCATGCAGCACTGGAACGAGCCCGAGTTCGGTCTTCAGAGCGCCTTCCCCTGGTTGCCCGAGGCCGCGCGGCTCTTAAGTCGCGGTGCCGCCGTCGATCTGGAACGCCTTCTGCTCGGTGCGGTCTGGAACCACCTGGAGCGGATCAGCGATGGCCATTATCTGGATTTCGAGGCGGTCGTGATCTACGTCCTGCGCTGGGACATGATTGCGCGGTGGACGACGTACGATGGCCAGGAGGCGTTGCGGCGTTTCGACGAACTGGTCGAGCAGGCAATGGCAGGGGTCGAGCGCAGCCTCCGGCCACCTGCCGACAGCCATCAGCCGACACCGGCTTAAGATGATTTCCGAGAACGATCGTCCTTGGCGAGACCGAATGAAGCCACCTCATCGTAGGCGCGTGGCTCGCCCGCGGTAACGCTGGTGCTTGACGCCAGCCGATGGTGCGGGCCGCCAGGTTGAGCGCGGGCGAGCCACGCGCCTACGCGGCGAGGGAGCTTCGCAGCTTTGCGGTACCGAGCTGACGTGGTCGCTCATCGATTAACCTGTCGACCGACGGCGTACCGTCGGCCGTCCCCATTGGATCCCGTCATGGCAAGAGACAAAACCCGAGGCACGCAACCCCGCAGGCACGGCCCGGAGAATGGGCAGCAAGGGCCCCGGAACCCGACCCCATCCGATACGCCTGCTCGGGTGACTGAAGAGAACGCGAGCATGGCCTCTCCCCCGGCAGACCCCCAATCCCAGGCTGACGCCCTTGCCCAGGTGATCGCGGTCCAGGAAAGCCTGGTCAGCATCGAGGCCGGTTGGGAGAACGGGGTGCGTCGCTCTCTGAAGAAGAACGAGGTCGTCCTTATCCTGCCGCGGCGCCTGCCCCCCGACGGGCGGCAGGAGCGCCTGAAGGCCGAGGTCCTGCGGGTTCGTGGCAACACCGCCGATGTCCAGGTTTTCGAGGACACCCGCGGCATCAGCATCGGCGATCCGGTGGAGCAAACCGACGAGATGCTGTCGGTTATCCTGGGTCCCGGTCTGCTCGGACAGGTCTACGACGGTCTGCAGAGCCCGCTCGATAAAGTCGCGATCCAGCACGGTGTCTTCCTACCGCGCGGCGTCGACATCGCACCGCTGGATAAAGAGCGCAAATGGTCGTTCGTCCCCACAGTGCAACAGGGCGCGCGCCTGCGGGCAGGGGGTCTGCTCGGAACGGTCGCCGAGGGCCGCTTCACGCACAAGATCATGGTGCCCTTCGATCAGGACGGCGAGGTCGAAGTCACCTGGATTCAGGAAGGCAGCGTGACGCTCGACACACCGGTCGCGCGCATCCGTGATCGCCAGGGCGAGGAGCACTCGGTCGACCTGACCCAGCGCTGGCCGGTCCGCCGTCCGCTGACCGAGCACATGCTGCGC
>JBGSKP010000013.1:0-4181 GCA_041741175.1 Thiocapsa sp.
CAAGCACCAGCGGCACCGTGACCGGGCCTGTGGTCACCGCGCCGGCATCCCAGGCCAGCCCGAGCACCGTGGCCAGCTCGGGATCGGCCGAGGCATACAGCGTCAGTCCGAGCACAGGCACCAGGGAGGCGTAGATCAGCGGCTTCAGGCTCCATCCGTACAGGAAGCGCAGGGTGCCCAACACCGCGGCAAGCCCGACGCTCGCACCGATCACGAACACCAGGGCCATGGTCCATTCGTTGAGCAGCGCCCACAGATAGGGCGCCTGCTCGGGCGAGACATCCTGCCCGGCGGTCTTCAGGGCCCCGATGGCTGGCTCCGCGAAGGTCACGCCGATGCCGAGCAGCAGCGTGATGAAGAGCACCAACGGCAGCGGCGACTTGCGCGGCAGTGTGTGTCCGATCAACTCGCCGAACGGCATCAGCCCTAGCTTCAAGCCTTCCATGAAGAACATCAGCCCGACGATGACGGCGAAGAGTCCGCCGGTGACGAGCCAGGAGTCCTCGATGAGTTGGCGAAGGATCAGGATCTGGAACAGCGCAAGATAGAGCGCCAACGGGACCACCGCCTTGACCTGCTCCATGAAGCGCACGGAGAGATAGGGCCGAAGCAGCGCCGCGATCTCGTCCGAGTCCAGGCGGATCGGGCCCGGTGCAGTGGGCGGTACGGCCTGTCCGCCCGCGTCCCGTCCCACCGGCGGTGCGATGGCGTTGAAGCTCAGCTCCCGGCGCCCGGCGCCGATGGTCTGGAGATAGTCGGCGTAGCGGATTGTCTGTTTCATAGGGTTTCAGCGACCTGCGTTCATATCCTTGTCGTTGCCTCGGCCGTGTGCCAAAGGTTTGCGGAGCAACGGTTCTGCCATTCGGTGCGCGCCACGCGAACGACTTAAGCGTCCGGCAGGATACCTTTGATCCTCAGGGCGTCCAGCGCGATTCGTCGCCGCAGCGGCAAATCGCTCGCGTTCCGGGTGTCGAGGTTGAGTGCGAAAACCCACGTGTCATCCGCTGTCTCCACGTAGCCGACATACCAACCCAGACCCGGTGTGCCGCGAGTCGACCAACCTGTTTTCGCATACAAGCGATAGTTCGGGGCGGCGTCGGTGAGCATGACTGATCGAAGGGTTTCGTAAGCGTGCGCGGAGAATGGCAAACCTCGCTGGACGACCTGTTCGAGAAACGCCACTTGCTGCTCGGCGCTGACCGTCAAGGCACCGTCCAGCCAAAAGCCGCCGACATCGAAGGGCTCGCGCAACTGCCCGAACGCCGCTTGGCTAAGATAGGCGGGATATGCCTCGGCGCCGACCTGCGTCGCCAACGCCTGATAGCACCAGACGCAGCTGACTTGAAACGCCGTTTGCAACGTCTGGTCGCGGTTCCAGTCAGGGATCTCGTAACGCGTACCGTCCCAACGCAGCAGCGCGTTCGGACCACCGATCGCCCCTTCCTCGACCGCGATCAGCGTATTGAACACCTTGAAGGTCGAGGCGGCCACGAACGCCTGTCCGGAGCGTGCGTCGTTGTGAACGAAGCGCTGGCCGGTCTGCACCGACGCAATGACCAGGGTGCCGTCTACGCCCGCATCGCTGAACAGCTGCGCGATGGCGGCGTCCTCCGCGTGGGCGAAGCTCGCGACGGCGAGCACGGCAACGAAGATGATGCGTCGAGGCATTCAGGATCCCCTGGAATACTGGCAATCGGATGCATTCCACCCGCGAATAAAAGCGTCTGGCTCTCGCCTTTCCTTGGCAGGCTCGTTCATATCAGGCTCGGCCGGTTGTCGCTGCTTGCTCGGCATGACAGCTCGGCCGATTCGATTGCGGGTGCCGCAGCGTGTGGCCGAGGTCGTGTCGGCGTCGTTGCGATGAAGCAGTCTTTCGAATTCATGCCGTGTGCATCCGGGTGAATGAAGCGCGTATCGTGCGACACGCGCTGGACGGCCTTCAGGCTCCAGCCATAGCCTTGCCACCCGCGCGGATCCAAGGGCTTCGGACAGAATTACCGGAACGCCGTATGTTTAGAGGCGCGGCCCGCGTTCGGATGGCGCCGACTCCGAGCCGGTGTCCGACATGGCGGCGTTCCTAATAAGGGTCGCGCCTTGCTCGGCCAGACCGACGAGACCTCATCGAGCGCGGTGCCTGCGGGCATGGTCAAGATTCAGTCGGCTCGACAGGGAACCTCCAGGTGATGGGCCCCGTCCGGATGAGCTGTCGCCCGGGCTCCCCCAGCTTCTTTCCGTACCGGATCAACTGGATCAAGTCGGAGCTGACCTGCGGGTTGGTGGTGAAGTAGGAGTGACCGAAGGCATCGGTGCGCTTGCCCTCGTAGGTGATCAGGTCCAACCGTCCGACCTCCGCCATGTAACGCTGGCCCTCCTCGGGGATGTCCTCGGGCCGCATCTGGCCGACCCGGGTTCTGCTGCGGAACAGGATCCGCGAGACCAAGAGCGCCCGGTCCTCGGGCGACGCATAGATGGTCAGCCGGCCCTTCAGCACCCGCGGCAGCCTTGCCTCGGGCCATACCGTGACCAGATCGGGGTCGGAGATAAAGCCGGTGATTTGCTGAGCGGCGATATCGATGTCGATGTCCGGCGAGAGCAGCACCAGGTTGTCGATCTTGTAGAGGTCGGCGGCCTCTTTACCCGCGGCGATGGCCTCGAGCCCCAGCTCCCGCACGGCCTTGAGCGTCACCGCCGTACCGCGGCTGTGCGCGAGAATCTGCACCCTTCCCACCCCGGGCGTGGTGGCGAGCATGCGGATGCTCTTCTTCAGGTGCTCCACCGCGAAATCCCCGGACTCGGTCGTGGTGGTGTAGGAGATCAGGAAGTTGCCGGTGGTGGAGGCGGGCCAGGTGAAGAAGGCGCACACCTGCTCCCGGCCGAGAAAGTGGCAGAGCTCCGCGGCGGTGAAGGCGGCGCTCTCGAAGGTCTCGTTGAAGCCGTGCACATAGAGCAGGACCTCCTTCTTGGGCACCTCGGCGAGCCGGCGCTGGACCTCGCCCTGGAGCCGCCCTTTGACCTCGGCGTGGCGCGCAAGCTGGTCGCGATCCCGCAGCAGCTTACCGTCCTCTGTCGGGCGCAAGCGGTAGGGCTCCTGTGGAAAGGCGCCAAGCTCACGCACCTGGCCGAGCTCCAGGTTCACCTCCCGCGTCCGCTCGGCGAGCTGGCTTTGCTCACGTAGGGCCTCCCAGTCCAATCCGGGAACGACGCGGACCCGGGCGGAGCCGAAGGCGACGCGCTTGGCCCGTTCCTGGCCGTAGAGCAAGGGACCCTGCTCCTCGCTCCGCGCCTCCAACTCGGCGGACGTCGGTGGTGCCCGGTCGGTGATGAACAGCAGGTCCAGGTCCGTGCTTTGTCGTTGCTGGGTCGTTGCCGCCCGATCAAAGACCGGCTGTCCGCCCGGAAGCTGGTACAGGGTGGGGGTCGGCATCAGCTCGCGAGCGGTGCTTGCGCAGCCACCGATGAGCGTGACGGCGAGGAGGAGCGATAACCGGGCGTGGATCTTCATGAGGTCTCGGATTCCCGGTCAATGTCCGCCGAAGACCAGGGTCTGGAACGGGATCACCAGCGCCTGGAGACGCAGGATGATGGCGTGCACCAATCCGACAGTGTCGATGGCGTGCAGCGAGAAGCCGCGCCAGAAGCCGATCTCGGGATCCTGCAGCGCCTCGTGGTTGTTGGTGTAGAGGTTGGCAATACAGTTGCCGCCCTGAGGCAGGCTGTCGAGCTGGCCGGCGTAGAGCGGTTCCATGATGACGGTAATGCTGCCGGGGCGTCCCATCTGCTGCACATCGACCAGCGTGTCGGTCGGCTTCACCTGGCCCGAGGCGATGACGGGCTGAACCTCGGTGACCACCATCGGGATGATCTGCCAGGGCTTGGCCATGCAGGTGACCTCGCCGATCATGCCTTCCTTGATGACCTGCGATTCGATCTGACCGAAGCCGGCCATGAGGGCCATGGCCACTCGATCCGGCACCAGGATGCCGGCCGGGCGGAGCATCGGATTGACGATGTCGCCGGGGCGCAGCGCGAACTGCTGCAACATCCCGTGCGTCCCGGCCACCACCAGAGTCTTGCTCAAAGCGACCTCGGCCTCGTGCAGCGCCGCTTCGGCGCTCGCTTTTTCGGCCGGGAGCTGAAACTCCATCTGCGCGACGACGGTGTCGCGGCTCGCCAGGGCCGCG
>JBGSKP010000014.1:0-4264 GCA_041741175.1 Thiocapsa sp.
GCCGATGCCGGAGCAGGGGACGCCGGGCGTGATGTTGCGGAAACAGCGCCCGGCTCGCTCGCCTCGGTTTGAGCAGGGCGCCCTTCGCCGGCCGAGGCCACCTTGGATGGAGCATCCTCGGAGCCTGCCCCATCGGTGTCCAGGGTCATCAGGAGATCCCCCTGACTCACCCGATCGCCAATCTTGACCTTCAACTCTCGGATCACCCCCGCCAGCGGCGAGGGGATCTCGATGGTCGCCTTGTCGCTCTCCAGGCTGAGAATCGATTGCTCGGCTTCGATCCGGTCGCCCGGCGCGACGAGGATCTCGATCACCTCGACGTCCGAGAAGTCCCCGATGTCCGGCAGCAGAATGTCTTCGACGGTTGCCACGCTCTGTCCTCCCTAAACCGCGTCCGGGGCAATCACCACAGCTCCCTGTGGTGGGCGGCCCGGGCTGACCCGGGCGCTTCGGCCCGAACGCGGTTTAGCTGTCGATTTTAGATGTCCTAAACCGCGTCGACCGAGCGCTTCGTGGAACCTTGTACGTTGGCAGGTTCACCGAAGCAACGCATGTCATGCCGTACGCGGTTTAGCGGTTCAGATCGTCACCGGGTTGGGTTTGTCCGGGTCGATGCGGTATTTCCGAATGGCCTCGGAGACCGTCGCGGTCGGGATCTCGCCCTCGTCCGCCAAGGCATTCAGGGCGGCGACGACGATGTAGTACCGATTCACCTCGAAGAACTTTCTAAGCTGGCTGCGCATGTCGCTCCGCCCGAAACCGTCGGTGCCGAGCACCACATAGTGTCGCGCGATGTAGGGACGGATCTGATCGGCGTAGGTCCGGACATAGTCGGTGGCGGCAATGATCGGGCCCTGGGTTCCGGCCAGTTGTTCCTCGACATAGGTGGTGCGCTGGGGCTGGTCGGGGTGGAGCATGTTCCAGCGCTCCACGTCGATGCCTTCGCGCCGCAGCTCGTTGAAGCTGGTGATGCTCCAGACATCGGCGCCGACGTTGAAGTCCTTGGCGAGCAGCTCGGCCGCGGCCAAGACCTCGCGCAGGATGGTCCCGGCACCGAGTAGCTGCACCCGGTGGGTGTGCTCCTCGCCCTGATGAACCGGATACATGCCCTTGAGGATCCCGGCCTTGGCGCCGTCCGGCAGGGCCGGTTGGACGTAATTCTCGTTCATCGCCGTGACGTAGTAGAAGACGTTTTCCTTCTCCCGATACATCCGGCGCAGGCCGTCCTGGACGATGACGGCAAGCTCGTAGGCATAAGCCGGGTCATAGGCGACACAGTTCGGGATGGTCGCCGCGACCACCATGCTGTGGCCGTCCTGATGCTGCAGACCCTCGCCGGCGAGTGTCGTGCGTCCGGCGGTGCCGCCGATCAGGAAACCCCGGGCCTGCATGTCGCCCGCCGCCCAGGCCAGATCCCCGATGCGCTGGAACCCGAACATGGAATAGTAGATGTAGAAGGGGATCATGCTCTGACCGTGGTTCGCATAGGCGGTGGCCGCCGCGATCCAGGACGACATGGCGCCCGCCTCGTTGATGCCCTCCTGCAGGATCTGACCTTTCTTGTCCTCGCGGTAGTACATCACCTGATCGGCATCGACCGGCTCATAAAGCTGGCCGATCGAGGAGTAGATGCCGAGCTGGCGGAACATGCCCTCCATGCCGAAGGTGCGTGCCTCGTCCGGAACAATGGGGACCAGGTATTTGCCGATCGCCTTGTCGCGCACCAGGATCGTGAGGATGCGCACCAGCGCCATAGTGGTCGACATCTCCTTGTCGCCGCTGCCTTCCAGGAGCGGCTTGAATGCCTCCAGCTCGGGGATCGGCAGCACCGCGGCATCGTCGCGACGCAACGGCAGAAAGCCGCCGAGCCGCTCGCGGGCCTCATGCATGTACTGCATTTCGGGGCTGTCCTGCGGCGGCTTGTAGAAAGGCGCGGCGCCGATCTGGTCGTCCGAGATCGGGATATTGAAGCGGTCGCGGAAGGCTTTGAGGTGCGTCTCGCCCATCTTCTTCTGCGAGTGGGTGATGTTCATGCCCTCGCCGGCGACACCCATTCCGTAGCCTTTCACGGTCTTGGCCAGGATCACCGTTGGCTTGCCGTTCATGCGCATGGCCGAGTCGTAGGCCGCATAGACCTTGGCCGGGTCATGGCCGCCGCGGTTCAGACGCCAGATGTCCTCGTCGGTCATGTTGGCGACCATCTCCTTGAGTTCGGCATACTTGCCGAAGAAATGCTCGCGGGTGTAGGCACCGCCTTTGGCCTTGTAAGCCTGGTAGTCGCCGTCGACGCATTCCTCCATGCGCTTGAGCAGCAGACCCTGCTTGTCGCGTGCGAACAAGGGGTCCCAGTAGCTACCCCAGACGACCTTGACGACGTTCCAGCCGGCGCCGCGGAAGACCGCTTCGAGTTCCTGGATGATCTTGCCGTTGCCGCGTACCGGGCCATCGAGGCGCTGCAGGTTGCAGTTGACGACGAAGACCAGGTTGTCGAGACGCTCGCGGGCCGCCAGGGAGATGGCGCCGAGCGATTCGGGCTCGTCCATCTCGCCGTCGCCCAGGAAGGCCCAGACCTTACGCTCGCTCGTGTTGACCAGACCGCGGTCGTTCAGATAGCGCATGAAGCGCGCCTGATAGATGGCCATCAGCGGTCCGAGCCCCATCGAAACGGTGGGGAACTGCCAGAAGTTGGGCATCAACCAAGGGTGCGGGTAGGAGGACAGGCCGTTGCCGTCTACCTCCTGGCGGAAGTTGTAGAGCTGCTCCTCGCTGATGCGTCCCTCCAGAAATGCGCGGGCATAGATGCCGGGCGCCGCGTGGCCCTGGAAGAAAATCAGGTCTCCGCCGTGATCCTTGTCGCGCGCACGGAAGAAGTGGTTGTAGCCCACGTCGACCAGGGTCGCGGAGGAGGCGAAGCTCGAGATGTGCCCCCCAAGCTCGGTCGAGAGCCGGTTCGCCTGCACCACCATCGCCATGGCGTTCCAGCGCACGAAGGAGCGGATGCGTCGCTCCATGGCGCGATCGCCGGGAAAGCGCTCCTGCTGCTGGACCGGAATGGTGTTCACGTAGGCGGTGTTGGCGGTGAACGGGAGATAAGCCCCCGAGCGGCGCGCCTTGTCGATCAGTCGCTCAAGCAAAAAGTGGGCGCGCTCGACGCCTTCGTTCTCGAGCACGGCCTCGAGCGAATCGAGCCATTCCTGTGTCTCTTGGGGATCGATATCGGGCTTGTTGGTCATGTTGTTTCCCGGAAGCTGTCGAAGCGGTCGGCACGGGCAAAGCGCGGATTATATCAGCGCTCCAGGTTTGCAATGGTAAGAATTTGGGCAGTCAATGTAGAGTTGGCCCCTAGTGGGGGGTAGCCTCCAGCCACCAGACCCGGGGGTTGCTGGAACCTTTGGGGTCATAGCACATTCGTCGTCTCTGGGAGCACGTTCTTGATGCTTGACGGCTCTTGGGTGCGGCAGTCAACAGGATAGATGTCGTCGCCGCTTGCGTGCAATGGCGGCGATCGCACGATGCGCCCGAACGACGGGCTCCGGTCGCGGTCCAGAGCTATCGGGCAATCGGCTCCTCGTCCCTGCCGCTGCTGCGGACACGCCGGTTGACCTCCTCCAGACAGGCGACACAGAGACAATCCTGATAGTGCTGGCCGAGGTAGTCGAGCGTCTCGGGTGTCAAGGCAACGCCGATGCAGCCGCACCGCTCGACTCGGTTGGCTTTGCATTCGAAGCTGGCTCCGCAGCGTGGACAGGTCTTCGACTCATGTTTTCCCATGGGTGTGCGTCTCGATCTCGTCGTCATCCGCGACACGTTCGCCGATAATGCATCGGGACTCAAGTGGCCCGATCGCCATTGCGGCTAGGAGGATTCCTGCGTTAACGTGTCGGGCCACCCGCCACATCCGTCTGCCGGCCATCGTCCACGCATCCGCCCAAGCATCCGCCCAGGCATCCATAGGGCCACAGCGACCGAGACACCGCATGCTGCTTGAAGAAACCGACCGCTACTGTCTGTATCGGGAGGGTCGCTACCTGTTTGCGGCCTTCGAGCGTGCGCATCGCGTCATCAGCACCTGTCGCGTAAACGGCGGGATGTCCGAGACCCTCACCCATCTTGCGAATCATCAGAGCTGCGAGGGGGTTGCTCACCTGTCCCGTCACGATCAGGTTCTGAGTCTCGGGGCGCAGGCGTATCACACTAATGCCTGCGCGCAGGGTGGTCTGCCGCCCGAGACCACCGCACTCATGGGGACCGCCGCCAACATGCA
>JBGSKP010000015.1:0-3698 GCA_041741175.1 Thiocapsa sp.
CTTGAATCGATCCGGCGCGATTCGCCCGCCCAGAAATCCGATCAGGCCCGCGCCGAGCACGATCGCCGGAAAAGGCACGTTCAGCGCGAAGATGGCGACGAAGGCCGCCGCAGCGATCGCCCAGAGCGCGCCGTTGCGCAGCGCTCTGGACCCGATGCGCCAGGCCGCAAACAACACGATTGCAGTCACCGCCGGCTTGATCCCGTAGAGAACGCCGGCGACCACCGGCAGATCGCCGTAGGCCAAATAGACATAGGTCAGCGCGATCAGGATTGCGAGCGACGGCAGGACAAACAGGACACCCGCCATCACGCCGCCGAGCGTCCCGTGCATCAGCCAGCCGATATAGGTCGCGAGCTGCTGCGCCTCCGGTCCGGGCAGGACCATGGTGTAGTTCAGCGCATGCAGAAAACGATGCTCGCTGATCCAGCGTCGCCGCTCCACCAGCTCGGTATGCATCATCGCGATCTGCCCGGCCGGCCCGCCGAAGCTCACGAAGCCGAGCTTGAGCCAGTACCGAAAAGCCTCCGTGAGCGAGACCGGGGCCGCAGAGAGGTCAGCGATGAGGGCGCCAGACGGCTCGGGCGGTCGTGGGCGAGCCGCCTCGGGGGCATTGGACATGGATCACCTCGAAGTCGAAGCGTGACAGGATACTGGCCTTTGATTTACCTCAAGGCTTTTTCGCACTAACCGATGCTCAATGCGAGAATGCAGAGTCGGTGAGCAGGCCAACCGAATCAGCTCAATGTCCAAAAGCATACATCCGGCCAGGGCTTCTGATCACGGCAGCATGACCTGGCATATCGTATCTTTCGGGACGATTCGACCGACAAGAGCGATATTCGGAGGCCATCAGATGTCGGAAAGCCATCTCCATCTCTTCCAGGATCCAAGCCATGCCAGCATAGACGAGATCCGAGAGCTTGAGCTCGAGGATGCCGATATTCTGGATGCCATGCGGGAAATCCCCGGCTATGTGGACATCACGACGTCCGACTTCAGAATCATCTATCACCTCGCCCACTCTCATGCGGTGGAGCGGATGAATCGACGGATGCGAGCCAGAAATCTCATGCGCTCGCCAATCCAGCCGCTCTACCCGACAACCACGCTCGATCAGGCCGCGGGTTTATTTGTGCGACAAGGGCTCAAAATGTTGCCGGTCGTCATCGGTGGCGGTCGGGTGACCGGGATCCTGACGGAGACCGACATTCTCAGACGGCTGGGCTCGAACAGTTTTCTTGATCTGCTGCCCCGGCTGCTGGAGCAGTGCGACACGCTCGCCGCCTGCTGCCATGAAACGCCGACGAGCGCCATGATGACGTCCCCTGCTATCACCGTACCCGAGCATGCGGGTTTTTTGCAGATCATGACCGCATTCAGAGGTCACGGCGGACGAAGCATGCCCGTCGTCGACGACCGCGATCGACTCGTCGGACTGTTGATGCGTAAAGATTTCCTGGCCGCCTGCCAGATCGATATCCCGGTGACGGCTTAGCCACCCCGGCATTCAGTCGGCGTTCAGCAGATGCGGTTCTCATTGCCGAAATTCAGGATCAGAAGGGTCCGCCATGCGGTGCGGCCACCATGAACATCAGCATCGGGATGGAGAGCACGGCGTTGATCCGAGCGACCGTTGCGACGGTCTTCTTAGCCCCGGCGAGATCCGCTTCGTCCTGCGTAGGCGCGAGCCCCATCAGCTTCTTCTGATTCGGCCAGAGCACGAACCACACATTGACGAGAAGGACGGTTCCGAGCCACACCCCCATCCCCATCGGGAGCGTGTAGTCGGGGTCGCCGCCCGTCAGACCCAGCGTCAAGACATCCAGTAGGCTGTCGTTGCGCGCCAAGTACCAGGCCCCTGCTCCCCAAGTCACCAGCGAGGCCCACCGGAACCACAAGAGCGCACGCGGCAGGATGTATTTTCCAATCGCGGCGGGTCCGGGTCCTCCCTGATCTGCAGTCGCAGCGGCGACTGCCGGCATCTGGACGAAGTTGAAATAGTAAAGCAGGCCGACCCAGATAATCCCGGCGACGATATGCACCCAGCGCACGAAGGCCAATTCGTCGAACGCGATGAGTGGATTGCCGCCGGCGAGATTGACGATCATGGCAAGCACGATCGACAGCAGCAGACCCGCAATCCAGACGCCTTTGATTGAAGTCAAGGGGTTCATGCGCATTTCTCTCCGATGATGACAAACGCCTAAATTGCGCCCGGTGGGGTATGCGTCGACTGGTGGATTGGCTCGGCCGCAACAGCTCCGACAATTGTCGGAGCTGTTGCGACTTAACGTATTAAAAATATTAAATCTTAAACCGCGTCACTACAAAGGTCGGAAAAATCCTCAAGCCCGACACAAAATGTAAATTAGGCATTTCACTCCGGACGCGGTTTAAGTCGCGACATCGCGGGAGATCGAGCAGGGATAACCACGCATCGCGTTCGAGCCACTGGCGGAGTCGAAATTGTCATCATCGATTAGTCGGTTGTAATTGAACCGATCCAGGTCGTACTCCGGGAGGTCGAGCCGGGAGCAGGATTCCCACCAACCGTATTGCGCGCAGACCGTATTGGCAGCAATCCTGGTGGTCATGCTGGCCCGCGCGTGCATCGTCCCGACTGCGGAATGAATACTGATCCAATCGCCCTCGTGAATACCCTGCTGTTTGGCGGTATCCGGGTGAAGCTCGACCACTGGCTCGGGCAACTTGCCGCGAAGAGTCGGCAACGAATGCTGTTGACTGTGGCAATAATGCGGCCACTTGGCCGTCGTGAGACGCAGCGGATAGTCATCGCTCGAAGGCAGCGATTCGGACTCGAAGTCCGGAAGCGGCGATAGACCGGCATCCAGGAGTGTCTCCGAGTAGATCTCGACCCGACGCGTCGGGGTCTGGAATCCATCCCGAAGATACGCTCGGTAGGCTGTTTTGAGCCCAAGCGAAAGGCCCTCGGGATGCCGCTCCAATTCTTCGAGAGACACACCGGTCCGCGCGATCACCGCATGCAGGCCGGAACGCTGATCGCCGTCGAAGAAGTCCTCGCCCAGACCGAGCCGCTCCGCCAGCGCAAAAACAATCGCGGTATCGGATCGGCTTTCGCCGAGCGGGCTGAGAACCGCTTGCCGCAGCTGCAACCAGCCCGAGCCTCGCTCGCCAAGCTGGAAACCGGCTGCAAGACCGGTACGCTCCCACGGCGAGGCGACCGGAAGCACCAGGTCGGCGTAATCCGCGGTCGGATTCAGGAACATGTCCGCATGGATGTAGAAATCCAACGCCTTTAAGGCCGGTACGAGCGTCGGGGTGTTCGGCTTCGTCAGGAGCGGATTGGCGCCGAAGCTCACCAGGCCCCTGACCGGGTAGGGTTCCGACTCAAGCACCGCGCGCGCGAAATCGCGACTCGTGATCCAGCCTTTTGCAGGCGGACCCAGCGGGCGTTCGTTTCGGCCCAACGTCATCCCAAGCCGATCGGGGGGCAACAGATCAAACCCCGTGATGTCGTTCAGAGGCGGTGCGGCGAACCGCACATTGCCGCCGGGCGCATCGAGCGAACCGGTCAATGCGTAAAGAAGCCCGATCGCGCGCCCGCTCTGCGTCGCATCCACTTGCTGGCAGATCCCGGCCCAATGGAAATAGCTGACCGGCCCGGACTCGTGCAGGAGTCGCGCGGTCTCCCGAATCTGGCGTGCCGGCACGCC
>JBGSKP010000016.1:0-15268 GCA_041741175.1 Thiocapsa sp.
GCGGGCGCTCAACCCGGCCCAAGTACGCGTCACCCTCTCCCGGCGATCGGCGTCGGGTTGGGGTCAGGCCAAGGACGCCGCCATGGACAGGCGCGGGTCGACCCCTTGCCAGCGCCTTGTGTTCGGGAGGACCAACAACCGCGAGCGACGCGTTACATGGCGGAGCCATCGAGCGCAACCGACTCGCATCGGATCATCACAACAACACGCGACCACTTGACCAAACCTCAAGGGCCGCACAGCTCGGTCAAGGGTGACGCACGCCACTGGATCCTCTCGCCATCGGTCCGGCCAATGCGCGGACCGGCGCCGCTCGCCTTCGGGGCGGATGCGGTGCCTCGGTACGTGCGCAAGGGCCGACATGCCGGTGAGCCTTCGAGTGCTCAGCGGTCAAGACGGTCGACGCCCGCGACCCGGAGGTTTCCCGGATGTCCCGGCCCGACGGCCGCAATCGCTCAGACACTGCATCCCATCGCGCGCCATCGCGCGGCGGGCGCGGTATGCGGTGGATCGAGCGGCTGCTTCCGGGTCTCGCACTCCTCTCCTGGGTCCTTCTCGCACTCCTCCTGACGCCCTCGCCGGTCTTCGCGCAAGCCCGCGGCGTCGATGTCCGTCCAATGGACTCGCGGGTCTTTACCGTCGACCCGCGCGAGGTCGTCACCGTCGTCTTCCAAGTCACCAACCGCATGGGCGGTGCGACGGACCTGGAAGGTCGGCTCCTGATGCCCGCAGGCTGGCGCGCCATCACCCCCGAGTTCCCCTTTACGCTCCCGCCCGGCGGGACTGTTATGCGCCTGGTCAGCTTCTTCGTGCCCGAGGGCACGGCGGCGGGCGAGTATCGCGTGAGCTATCAGGTCGGCATCCGCGGTCGCCCCGGCGCCTTGGGTGGCTCGACCCTGGCCGTGCGGGTGCGGCCGGTCTTCAAGCTCCAGGTCGACGTCCTGGAGCTGCCGACCATCGCCATCGCCAACGAGCCTTACAAGGCGGTCTTCCAGATCGTCAACTCAAGCAATACCGCGCTGACTGTCGGCTACGGCGCGCAGAGCAGCTGCGAGTCCCAGATCGAGCCCGCAGGCGGCACCCTGACGCTGGCGCCGGGCGAGTCGCAGCCGATCGAGATGGCCGTTCGCCCGCCAGCCGTCAACGAGCCGGCTTGGGACGAGATCAGCCTGACCGCGACTGCGGCGGCGGGCGAGCAGGGCGAGACCCTCACGGATACCGCCAAGCGCAGTGTGGAGACCCTGCCGCGCGTCACCGGCAAGGAGGCACCGCCGCACAGCATCAAGACCTTGTTTACGCGCCGTGTCGGCGGAAGCTGGAGCGGCCGGGACGACGGCGAGAACGGCGCGGGCGTGCAGCTTGAATGGTCCGGCAGCGGATCTGTCGACGGCACGCAAGAGCGTATCCTGAGCTTCCTGCTGCGCTGGCCCGGTCTGGAGGACGACACCATCTTCGGCCAGGAGAACTGGTTCTCCGTCGATTTTCGCGGACGCAACTTCGATCTGACCCTCGGCGATGCCACCTATGGTCTCTCGCCCCTGACCGATCCGGGGATCAGCGGACGTGGGGCGCGCTTTGCGTGGCGCGGCGAAGGGATCGAACTCTCCGCCTATCATGTCGGGTCATTCGACTTCGGCGACGACGATGAAGACGCCTATTATCAGGGGCATCAAACCGGACTCGGGCTGCTCTACGCACTGCGCCCGACCTGGATTGTGGGCCTCAGCTATCTTGATCAAACCGATAACGAGAACGGACACAACCAGATCCTGGGCGTGCGGCAGCAGGTCGATCTTGGCGCCGAAACGGCCCTGGATCTCGAGGTCGCCGGCAGCGCCGGGGATGCCGGGAACGGCATGGCCTTCTGGGGCAATCTGATCAAGCTCGGCGCGCCCTGGCGCTATCGGTTCAGCCTGCTGTATGCCTCGCCGGACTATGCGGGTTATTACCAGAATCGGGACCGCGCCTATCTGGATATCGACTATGCGCCGCTGGAGAAGCCCTGGAGCCTGCGTGCCTGGTATCACTATGATCGAGATCACCAGACGGCACGGCAGTTGGCCGAATACGAACAGGAGGATTGGTGGTCACTGGATCCGGACGACTGGGATTGGTATGGTCCGGACAGCATCGAGCACGAGGCCGGCATCGGGGTTAACTGGCGCACGGCCGCCGAAACCCGCTATTCGGTTGAGCTGCGTCTTCGCCAGCGCAGCGATCTGAGTCCGGCGCCGACCTTCGGCGAGGTGGAGAACAGCATTCGATTCGGCTACGGCAAGAGCTTCAAGGGCCTCAATCTGAGCCTGAACACCAGCATCGAACTGGGCGAGGAATACGATCGGATCACCGGCGAGCGCTCCGCAACGCAGGCGTTGCGCGGGTCGCTCTTCTGGCGCCCGACGCGGCGCCTGAATCTGGGCGGCTATCTCTCTTTGGAGAACGAGGCCGCGGCAACCTTCGATGAAGCACCGCGGTTCACGGGTGGGGCGAGCGCCAGCTATGCCGTCAGCCCCAGGTCGACCCTGAGCCTGAATGTCCAGGGTCAGCAATACAATGATCAGAACAGCGTGATCGCTGACGTCTCCTATCGCTATCAACGCGAGAACGGAGACTTGATCACGGTCCAGGCACGCCACGGGTCGCGCTACGCCGAACTCTACGACAACGGGATGAACATGGAGAACAGCATCATGCTCTCATACATGGTGCCGATCACGGTGCCGACCGTGCCCCGGCGGGATGTGGCGACCGTGCGCGGCCGAGCATTCGATCAAGAGACCGGCGCCGGGCTGTCCAACGTGGTGCTGAAACTGGATCGCCTGGTCGCCATCACGGACGAGAACGGCTATTTCATGTTCCCCTCGGTGAAGCTGGGTGTCTACGATCTGACGCTCGCGGGCGGCAGTCTCCCGGTCGGGATGATCCCGACGCTGGAGATGCCGCGGCCGGTGGATCTCTATTTCGATGCGGGTGCGTCGATCGATGTGCCCTTTATCCGCGGCGCGACCATCGCCGGCAAGGTCCAGCTCTACGAGCCGGACGCCCGCCTGCTGCCGTCTCAGACCTTCGTGCGCGTTGGGCAGGGTGTCAAAGCCCCGCCGCCGCCGACGTCCGAAGAGCTCAAACCGAGCCGCGGCCTGGGCGGGATCCTGGTTGAGGTCCGCAGCGGCGATCAGGTCTACCGTCGGCTCACCAACGGCAACGGCGAGTTCCGCTTCGCCGGCCTGCAACCCGGCGCCTGGACCGTCACCATCGACCCCGCCAAGCTGCCCGAGAACGCGACGATCGAGGAGACCGGTTATACGCTAGAGGTCGAGCCGAGCGCCGATCAGACGGTCGAGTTCCGCGTCGAGCTGAAGATCCGCACCATGCGGATGCTCACGCCCTTGAAGGTGAAGGGATAAGGCGGCCCCTGTTCGAAAAACGCAGCAGCGCAAGCGGCTCTAGTTGCCGACCGTCCGACGGGACTGCGCAATGATCTCGGATTGGCTGAGCGGGCCATTGTCGATGCGTACTTCGTCTCTCAATCCTGTGAACTGTCGGCCGGACATGGCTGTTGTTGCCGCAAAAGAATAAGGCCCGCCCAAAACGTGGTTTGGTGCTGCGCGTGGCGTTCAGCAGGATGCCGTGATTTGCGTTGCTCGACGAATCGGCCACTCGCGTGCCCGATGTCTCGTTGAAACCGCAGGCCGACATCAACACCGCCTTCGCGGACGCACTCACCTAGCGGCGATGACGCCGCTGACCTCGCGTGAATAGGCGCTGGCCATCGATCCCTTGTGAGACCGCAAAGCAAAATAGTACCTGGTCCCGTTTTTCAGTCCTTTGACTGTTGCCATGTTTATGTTGCCGACCTTTCGGGTTATCGTGTAGCGCCCTGGTGTGGTGCCGTACGAGATGCTGTAAGCGGATGCAGTCGGTACTTTCGTCCAGCTCAGAACGGCGTTGCCGGCCAAGGCATTCCCGCCTGCGGCGAGGAGGCCGATCAGCGTGACGAGCAGTAACAGGGGAGATAACCTGGAGCGGTTCCGGTGTCCTGAGTGGTGTTCGAAACGATCGCTGAGCATAGCAACTCCATTAACTGTTTTCAGAAAACAAGGCGGCAAAAGCCCTCGTCCGTGCCGACATGTCGGCGTGGATCGGCATCGCCTGTCCTGGTTCTGTTCGCCCATCTGTCCTGATCGACTGGATGGGATTCGTGAAATGGAAGCGCCGGGAAGCGCCTGTGGAGTGACCGTTCAACGCATCACTGCGTGGGAGGCTTCTGCGGAATCCTCTGCTGTTCAGGCTGTGGGCAGCTTATCGCCGCCGCTAGCGTTTCGTGTAATGCTGCCGGTATGGCTGCGTCGTTACCGACTGAATGGCTGGTTTTCTGTCAAAACCGCCACCGAGGTCGCCGCTTCGCTTTTTCTTCTAAGCGCCTTTTAGCGAAATCCGGGCCAATCAGAAAAGATGATAAAAAATAATGGCTTATTCTGTTTAAGGGTGCGCGATCAATGGTCTTGGCGTCGCTTGAAAGCGACATGGTAATGAAGGGTTTTTTTATTTATCTGTCTAATAAGAAAAATTGATGTTGCTGTGTGGCGACAGGTGTCGCGCGAGCTGAATTCAGGCCGTGGCGGGATGTGTTCTTGACGTCAGCCGGATGTCGCCGCCGTTGCCATCGCTCCCGGCGTGCAGATCGCTGCGCTGACCCGAGAGTCGCCGTCGGCTCGTGTGATGACGGGCGCGAGCTGCTGCGCCGGCGGGTTGCAACAACGCAGGGTGATGACGCGGCGATCAGCCGGTCGAACTTTCGCCCAAGAAGCCCCAGCTTGTTCAAGAACCGATCGTTTCTCCGGTGCTGCTACGCGAAATTTTCGCCTGAGCCACCCAGATTGAATGGCTCAGATTTCGCGTAGGAATTCGCGTAGGAACCTGGCGGACTGCCAAGTCCGACAGCCTGCTGGGGTCGATGTCTGGCCCGAACGGCTGTGTGTGTGCAATGCCAACTCCACCGCAGATTTTCTCTGACCAGGTTGCGACGCGACGCGTGCCCGCCCGACATGGCGACGCCTCCGGCGTGCCCGGCGCGGCCTGGCTTTGGGGTGTAACCTAAACCGCGTCCAGAGCGAGATGCTAACGTTCGAGTGAGGTCGAGGTTTGGTGCATCCACGGCCCTTAGCGGGGACGCGGTTTAAAATTTGATAATTTTTAATATCTTAAACCGCGCCGTCTCCAGCGGTCATCAATCCGCCGGGGCCGATCCCATCCAAAAACATCGCATACCGCACTGGGCGCGGTTTAAGTCCGCAGGCGCGCGCACGACGCCGCGGAGGATCGACTGTGCGACGCGGTGCTCACGCCACGGCGGGCTTGCGGCACATGACAGCAGACTTCATGAGGAACAACCGATGCACATTGCTCTTTTCGGCGCGACCGGGGGCACCGGACGCCAGGTGTTGGATCAGGCGATCGCGCAGGGTCACAGTGTCGCGGCGCTGGTGCGCGATCCATCTAAGCTCGAGGAGCGCGCCGGATTGACCCGGGTGGTCGGAGATGTTCTGGATCGCGATGCGACCAGGAAGTGTCTTGAGGGCGCGGACGCCGTGATCTGCGTGCTCGGCTCACACGGGAGCCGCGAACCCGTGGAGGCGCTCGGCACCCGGACGATCCTAGACGCCATGCAGGACACCGGGGTACGTCGTCTCATCGCCGTGACCTCATTGGGCGTCGGCGATAGCCGTGAGCAGATCAACTGGGTGTTCCGCCTCATGATGGACCTGACGCTCAAGCCGATCATGCTGGCTAAAGAAGAGCAGGAGCGTCTCATCAAGGCCAGTGGGCTGGACTGGACCATCATTCGCCCCGGCGGTCTGACCGACGGTCCCCGCACCGGGGCCTATCGCTTCGGGCGTGATCGATCGATCAAGGGCGGGCGTATCAGCCGCACCGATGTGGCGGATTTCGTGCTTCGGCAGCTGCTGGACACGACCTTTGTTCACCAAACGCCTGCGGTGAGTTAAGCCGGGATGCTCCGGTCGGCAGCATCCCTGTCGGGTGCGTCGAGCGCCGCTTCGGGGGCCGTGCCCCGGATCGCGCTGGCCCGCAAACGGCCTTAGGCCGCTTTGCGCGCTTGTTCGGCATGTGCTTCGCGCGCTGGCTGCAACGGGTCCGCACCGATGGTGCCGACCAGGGCATCCAGATAAGCAGGCGCCTGCACCCTGGCCAGCTCCGCCTTGGCCCGCTCCAGGCGTGCGGAGGCGTTCAGACGGTCGGCCTCATCGGCGTAATGGCGGAGCTCCAGGAACTGCGCGAGGTGAAAAACCATGCGCCGCGCGAGCTGGACATCGCGCTCCTGCTTGCTCTCAAGGCGTTGCCGGTACCAATCCGATGCCAGCAGTGCCTCGCGTGAGAAGAGACCGCGGATGGCGGGGTCGTGGATGGTGCGTCCCTCGAAGTGACCCTCGGCCATGATGTGGATCAGAGCCTTGAGCGGCGGGCAGGCGTCCTCGATGCTGCCGTCTTCCAGATAGCGCCGGGCGACACGCTCCTGGGCTTCGCAGATGTTCTCCACGCCGTCGACGAAGATCTCCAGGTTCTGGCTTTCGGGACGCAGGATGGCGGGGGTGAAGACCGCGCGGGGATTGTCGAAGATCTTGCCCAGGAAGTGGGCGACGAAGCGTTCGGTGATGCGATACCCCAGCCGGCTGGCCAGGATGGCCCGGCCCTGGTGCTCGAAGTCTTCGATGTGCTCCAGATAACCGTGCGTGATCAGGTAGGCCGGATCGCGCTCCTGCTCGGTCAGGCGCGCCCAGATCTCCGGAATCAACAGCGAGACGTCATGGGCGACCTTCACGTTCGGGCCGATGTGCCCGGCGGAGCTGGAAAATCCCGCATAGCCGGTCAGGATGTAGGAGACCAGGGCGTTGTTCAGGTCCACGGTCGGGCGCACGGCGTTGAACGGTGCCTTGGTGAGTGCGCCTTCGCTGCCGGCTCCGGTGGTGGAGGGTGACTTGCCGGTGAGCGAGCAGATGAAGTCCATAAAGAGCTCGGGGAGCTCCTGATAGTGGATCGGGTTGTAGACCGCCAGTGCGCGGATGCCCGGCTCGGGCGGGTTGTTGCGCCGGCCGGTCAGGACCGCGTCGACCGGGTTGCAGACCGGGACGTCGAGCGGCAGCTTGCGATGGAAGCGGATGCCCATCTCGGCGACATACTTGCGCACCGGGTTGACCAGATCCGGTCGCACCTGAAGATAGCGGGGGTTTTTGGACGGCTTGCCGTCGACCAGCCGCGGATGCGCCGATGAGACGACGGCGACACCGTCGCGCGCGGCCTGCTCAAGACGCGCGCGCATCGGGGCCGTGAAGGTCGAGAGCGTCGGGACATCCTCAACCACAGCCGACAGCGATGCGCCCTGCAGCGGCTCGAAATTCGCCATGAAATTGCCGTCCTGGGCCATCTCCAGCTCGGTCTGCCTGTCGAAGCCGGGGATGATGGCGTCGTCCGGGCGCTGGAACAGGCGGTACTCGCAGTTCTTGGCGAGCTTGACGCTGTGTGCGCCGGCGTGGGTGGTGTCGCGGCAGCCCAGCACTGAGGCCGCCGGGACGACGACCGAGGCGGTGATGTCGTCCTCCATCTGGATCTTCTCGGCGGCGATGAAGTCCTGTCGCAACTTAAAGGTGCGCCATTTGCCGTCCAGGTCGAAACCGACCCGCAGGTAAGAGGCCACGATGCGCCGACCGAATGCCTTGAGCTCATGCGCCGGTGCGCCGTCGACCTCGTCCACCGAGAAGTGCTCGCGCCAGTTGTCGCCCCAGGCCGGACGGTAGAGGCGCTTGATCATGAAAGTCAGGGCGAGCAATCGCGGCGGGATCATGCTGAGCCAGGTGTTGTACTCGCGCGTGTGGCTGGGCGAGGGTGTCAGCAGCTTGATCAGCGAGCCCAGGCTGCGCTCCGGTGAAAGCGGCTTGCGGCCCGCGTCATGGTCTTCATGCTCGAAGCCGGGGCGAAAGCGATCGGTATAGTCGCGATCGAAGATCTCCTGCACCCGGTCCAGATCCTGACCCAGGTTATCGACAAAGATGGGTCCGTAGAGTACGGCGTCGTCCAGCGATTTGGAGATCTCGGATTTGCCGCCGCCCGAGACGGTGCAGGGTTTGTGGCAGAAGGTCCCCTCGGCCTTGATGCCGATGAGGCGCCAGGAAGGCGCGCCGGGATGTTTCTGCATCTCCACCTTGTAGCCGTTGGGCTGGATATAGATCTTGTCCGGCTGAAGTCGGATGGAGCGGGTGACGCCGTCCTGGTCCCAGGTGATGCGTTGGGCGAGCAGATCCATGCGCAGATCCTGCGGGACATAGAGGATCTGCGGGAAGCCTTTGTCGATCCCGTAGCCCTCGGGTTGCAGGTCCATGATGTCGCCGTAGCGCGCGACCAGGTCGGCGAAATCGTATCCCGCCTCGCGCGTCGCCTCGTCGACACCGAACTCTTCGCCGTGGTTGAAGCGCGGGAAGGCGAGCGCGCCGCCTGCATGCTCTTCCTCCGCGAGGCCGAAGAGGTTGGCGGCGAAGCTGATCTGGGTCTTGACCTCCTTCTTGCAGTAGCCGTAGTAGTTGTCGGCCAGGATGGTGAAGATGACCCCGGAGGTGTCGCGGGCCGTGATCTTAAAGGCGTTGCCGTCGTTGTAGCGCTCCGCGGGATCGCGCCAGCACATGCCTTCGGCGCGCTGGCGGGCGCTGGCGTCGTCCCAATGCGGTAGCCCGAGCGCCTCTTTGGTAAGACGGGTCAGGTGCGGGGCGAGCAGCACGCAGCCGGTATGTCCGGACCAGTGATCGACGTCAAGGGCAGCATCGAAGTCTGCAAGGTAGGGATTGCCGCCATTGCCGAAGATGCTTTCCACGAAATCCAGATTGGAGACCAGGTTGCCGGGTGCGAAGAAACGCACCTCCATGTTCTTCTCAGGTTGCAAACCGGGCACCTCCGGGCAGATCACCGGGCGCAGCAGGAGCGAGACGAACATGCGCGCCGGTGCGCTGTGGTTGGCGGTGAAGGGGATGGTCAGCAGGTCGGCGGGCGGATCCAGTGCGGCCTCAAGCATCCGGGCGAAGACCGCCTTGGGCACGGCCTTCTTATCCCCGGGGATCGGCAGTCCGCCCTCGGCGACGTGGAAAGACCCTTCAGTGGTTCGCCGATCGCTCGCCGGGTTGTGCACCACGCCTTGGGCGACGCGATAGCTGGAAACGATGTCGGATCTGAAGCTGTCGCCGTCGACCGGGACGGACAGCTCGCGGGCCAGGCCGTGGCGGTCGAGGATGAAGGACTGGAAGGGCAGGATCGGGATCCGCTCCAGTTCCAAGTCCGCGAAATAATGGCCGAGAAAGTCCTGGATGCGCCGGTCGACCGGGCAGTGATAGGAGGACAGCAGACGGTTTTTCTCGCGATAGCTCAGCAGCAGATCATGGGCGATGTCGATGAACTCGGCTGTGGAGCCGGTCCCGCAGGACGGCTGACCGGAGGAAATCAGCTTCAGATTGATGTAGAGGTGCAGCTTCTGCCGGTCTTCGGCCGACAACGGGATGGCGGGGCCACTGGGTATCGCGCCGGATGAGATGCGACATAAGGGTGCGTTCGGGTTGACGCCAAGCTCGCGAATAGGATCAATCATTTCAGTGACCTGTGGTGTACGGGACATCCCGGCGGGGGGCGCGCCATCGTCGCAAACGGACAGTTGAAGAAAGGCCAGCAATAATGGCGCCAACGCGTGACTGTCGGTTTGGAGCGATGTGACGCGACACCTCGCAATGGGTCGGCGTCGCGGGGTGCAGCGGGATACCTGATGGCTCAGGTCGGCGTCTTGTGGCTGTAGCGGTACCCCGCCCCGCGCACCGTCTCGATCGGCTCGCCGCAGGGGCCGAGCTTTTTCCGCAGTCGACCGATATAGACATCGACGACATTGGTTTGAGGATCTTCGCTGAACCCCCACAATGTGCTGAGGATGCGCTCACGCGAAAAGATCTTGCGGGGACTTGAGAGAAAAAGTTTCAGCAGGTCGCGTTCTTTGGGTGTCAGGCTGATCGGTGTCTCGCCGCAGCGCACCTCAAGCGACTCGGTGTCGAAGCTCAGTGGCCCGGCTCTCAACACGGTGGGAATCGCCTCCGCATTCGCGCGCGAGCGCCGCACCAGTGCCTCGATGCGGGCGATCAGCTCGTCGAAATCGAAGGGTTTGCTCAGATAGTCGTCCGCGCCCATCCGCAGTCCCGCGACGCGGTCGTCCACGTCGGCCAGTGCGCTCAGCATCAGGATCGGGGTGGAATCCTTCCTGGCGCGCAGCCGTCGGCAGACATCCTGCCCGCTGATTCCGGGTAGCATCAGGTCCAGCACGATGGCGTCGAAGTCGCCCTCGGCGACGATCACCAGCGCGGCCTCACCCGTCGCGGCGACGCAGACCGACCATCCTTCGGCCTTCAGACCACGCTGAATGAAGTCGGCGACGCGTACCTCGTCTTCCACCAGTAAGACATTCATGTGACGGCCCTCAGGGGCGTTTCGGTCGGAAGATCAACCCTGACGATCATGCCTTCGCCCGGTGTGCTCTCGGCTGTGATGGCGCCACCGTGGGCCTCGACGATCGCTTTGGCGACGGGCAGTCCCAGCCCGACACCCGTCTGGTAACGCTGCGCGGCATTGCTGCCTCTGAAGAACCGCTCGAAGACCTGCGGCAGCTCCTGCGGGCTCAACCCCGGGCCGCTGTCCTTGACGGCAATCCGATATCCTTCGGGGAGGGCGTCCAGGTGAATCTCGGCCTGACCGCCGCCGTGCCGTATGGCGTTGTCAATCAGGATAACCAGCACCTGGCGCAGCCGATCGGGGTCGGCGCGCAGGACGGCATGATCGAGCGTGCTGCTGAGCGTCACGGCTCCGCCGTGGTCCTCCAGGAGGCTGCGGCAGTCGCCGATGACCTCCGGGATGAACAGGGTCAAGTCGAGCGCGCGAACGACCAACCGCGTTTCGCGTGATTCGCGCCGCGCGATGAAGAGCAGATCGTCGACGAGGCGCGTGGTATGCATGGCGGCATCGCGGCATCGCGCGAGGGCATCGCGATAGTCGGCCGACGGTCGATCGGCTCCGCGCAGGGCGATTTCGGCTTCGCCTCGGATAATGGTCAGGGGGGTGCGCAGCTCGTGACTGACATCGGCGAGAAGGCGTTTGCGATCCGCTTCGGCATCCTTGAGCGTCGTCAGCAGCCGTTCCAGATCGGCCGTGCGCTCGGCGACCGCGGCTTCAAGGCGTTTGTTGGAGGTTTCGAGCACCTGCTCGCGTGTGCTGATCTCGTCGGCCATCCGGTTGAGTGCGCGAGCCACGCTATCGAGCTCACTCCCGCCGAGTGACTCGATGCGATGTGTGCGATCCCCGCGAGCCAGCGCCTCCGCGCCATCGATC
Source organism: Thiocapsa sp. (assembly GCA_041741175.1). Taxonomy (GTDB): domain Bacteria; phylum Pseudomonadota; class Gammaproteobacteria; order Chromatiales; family Chromatiaceae; genus Thiocapsa. The sequence goes on from JBGSKP010000016.1 coordinate 11,419, forward strand.
AGGCGGCTGACTGGCCGCTTGAAGTCGCGCAGCATCCACCAGAACGCAGCCCCGGCGGCGAGGGCGCCGAATGCGGCCGCAAGCGTGGCGAGGGATTGGTTTAATCGTGCCCTTGCCTCGATGCGCGCGCGCTGCTCGGCCAGCTCATCGAGCTGTCGGTTCAGTGCGTCCTGGATCAGTCGGGCGAACACCTGGTCGACACGCTCATCGAGAATCCGGGAGAGTCGACCCCACTCCTCGGCCAGGCGGATGGGGTGGTCCGCGTCCAGCACGCTTTGATACTCGTCGAGTAGGTTTTCGATTTTGGTTTCAATTCGGGCCAGATGATCGAGACTGGCGACCTGCTCGCCGTCCTCAAGCCGGATCTGTGCGGCCGTGATCTCGCGGATGGTGGCGATATCCTGTCGAATCGCCGCCAACAGCTCGGTTTCAAGCGCGCCTTCGTCGCGATCGCCGATGGTCATCGCGTCGCCGAACTGCTTGAAGAGCTGGTAGGTATGGTTGGATAAGGAGAGGAAGCCTTCGTAGGAGCGGTGAGCCAGGTCGATGCGCACTAAGTTGGAGCGCGCTTCGTGGGTGCCCCACAGGGCCAGGGATGTCCCGACGGTGGCTAAGCCCAGGAGTCCTGCAAAAAGTAAAAACAGCTTGGTTGCGAAACGCATGCCCCGGATCCTGCAAGCCCGACCGATACCTCCATGACAGCCGAATGCCCCGGCGTTTGGTTCGGGTTCTGACGGCCTCGAGACACGAGTTTAGGCCAATCGCCCGGGGACTTCGAGTGCGCTACTCGGCCCTGGGACGCGGCGAGCGGGGACACGGCAAGCGGGCGCCATCCATGGCGTGAGGCCAGGCGTTACTGGGTTACAGCCGTCGGCATTGATCTTCTTTGTTGCCGGAGACCTGGTTGTTGCCGCCGGTCGGTGCCGGCCGATTGCTCTTGCATTGCAGATTGCCCTCGATGCGGTTGCGCGCGATCGCGAGGCCGCCGGTATTGCTGAATGCCTGGACATCGCCGTCGACCCGATTGGTCCGCACCGCGATCGATCGGCGGTTACTCTTCAACTGAATGTTGCCGTTCACGGTGTTGCCGACGACAGTGCTGGTCGAGCCACGCAGATTCTCGAGTTGGATATCACCGTCGACGAAGCTGTTCTTCACCGATACCGTGTTTGCACCTTCGGCCTGGATATTGCCGTCGATTCTGACGCCCGTGGCCGTCAGGGTGCCGCCGGAGTAAACCAGCACGTTACCTTTGACTGTGGTTCCGTTGAGGTTGCAGATCCCGCGCACGACAATGTTTCCGCCGATGGTCACGGCCCCGCGATTGGGCGGGCAAGGATAGTCATCGGCAAAGACGGTCGGCGAGAGTGCGACGCAGCCCAGCGCGACGAGGGCCAGGGTCGAACGTACGGCTGGTTTGCTGATCATCATCGATTTCCTCTTATTGAAGCGTCCGGGGTTTCAGCCCCAGCGGAGTGGTACTGGCGCGCGCTCCGACACGACGGGTACGCTGCACTGCGGTCTCGCCCGTCTGCCTGCGCATTCGGATATCCTGTCGGGTGTTATATAAAGGCGCTTGTCTGAAGGCAGGCTGTCGAGCGCATGAACATCACTTGATTGGAGCATGAACAAATTCTGAAGCCGGCGAGGTCGCCGGGTGAATCCACATGGGAGCAAGGCAATGCGGGTCTTAGTGACGGGCGGAGCGGGGTATATCGGCAGCCACACCTGCGTGGAGATGCTGACCGCGGGAATGGATGTCGTAGTCGTCGACAATCTAAGCAACAGCAAAGAGGAGTCGTTAAGGCGTGTACGGGGGATCGCAGGTCGGCCGCTGGCGTTCGTCAAGGCGGATCTGCGTGATCGCGCGGCGCTGGATGCGCTGTTTCGAGATCACACCTTTGATGCGGTCGTGCATTTCGCCGGGCTGAAGGCGGTGGGCGAGTCGGTTGAGATCCCGCTGGCCTATTACGACAACAATCTCGGCGGGACCATCACGCTGTGCGAGGCGATGGCCGCGGCCGGGGTCAGGAACCTGGTATTCAGCTCATCGGCGACGGTCTACGGCGACCCGGCGACGGTGCCGATCAAGGAGGATTTTCCGCTCTCGGCCACCAATCCCTATGGTCGCTCTAAGCTCTTTATCGAGGGGATCCTGCGCGATCTTCACATCTCGGACGGATCCTGGAACCTCGCCTTGCTGCGCTACTTCAATCCGGCCGGGGCACACGCCAGCGGATGCATCGGCGAGGATCCCGGCGGGATCCCGAACAATCTCATGCCCTATGTGGCACAGGTCGCGGTAGGGAAGCTCGCGCAACTGCGGGTCTTCGGCAACGACTATCCGACCCCGGACGGCACCGGCGTGCGCGACTACATCCACGTCGTCGATCTGGCGCGCGGACATCTTGCAGCATTGCGGCGTCTTGAGCAGGCGCCGGGCGTCGTGGCCTATAACCTGGGGACCGGGCAGGGTTACAGCGTCCTGGACATGGTCGCGGCCTTCGAGCGTGCGAGCGGTCGGCCGGTGCCCTACGAGATCGTCGACCGGCGCGTCGGCGACATCGCCGTGTGTTATGCCGATCCAGCGCTGGCAAAGGCCGAGCTCGGTTGGGAGGCTCAGTTCGGAATCGACGACATGGTGCGCGACACCTGGCGTTGGCAGTCGGAGAACCCACAAGGATTCGGTGATTGAGCCGGTCGGGATCGGTTGGGCGCGCTCGCCCCGGCTGGGTCGAACCCGACGGGGCCTGCGCCGCCATCCGGTTAATCGTGTCTCGACCGGTAACCGTCTCGATAGCTGTCCCGGTAAACAGGTCGCCGGTCTTGCGGCGTCGGGGCGACACGATTGGAGGGTTCCCAGCCACGGATGGCATGTGATCCGAATGATGGCCGCTCGGTCACAACCGGGCGGCGGTCTTCGTAGCGCCAACGGTCGCCATAGCGTCTGTCGCCATAGCGTCTGTCGTCGTAGCGTCTTTGATCGCTATAGCCTCGGTCGTCTCCATAACGCCGGTCATCGTCGCGTCGACGCTCGTCATAGCGCCGGTCGGGTCCGCAGGATTCACCCCGGACGCAATCCCGATCACTGCAGCCGCAGCCTTGAGGCTCCTGCGCCGATAGGGCTGCCGGGAGGATCAGCGCGCCGATGAGCGCACCACCGATCAGTCTGAGCCTTATCCGATTTGCGGACATCAATGATCTCCTCAGGAGTGCCCGGTACGCACCACGAACCCATGACTTTCACCGCTTCTCGGGCCCGCTGTGCAGACCTTGGCCAGTCGCTGCCGCCATCCCTTGCTGGTCGCGACCGGAGCTTAGCCGACTGTCGCAGCGCCGCCTCGGCGTGGTTAGCCGCCGCTGAGCTTGAGCTGCCTGCGCATGGCATGCAGGGTCGGCTCCGTGTAGCCGTTCGGCGCCTCGCGTCCTTTAAAGATCAGGTCGGCCGCCGCCTGGAAGGCGATGCCGTCGAACCCGGGTGCCATGGGCGTATAGACGGAATCGTCCACGTTTTGCCCATCCACCACCGCGGCCATGCGCTTGAGCGTCTCCATCACCTGCTCGCGGGAGACGATGCCGTGGTGCAGCCAGTTGGCGACATGCTGGCTGGAGATCCGCAGCGTTGCGCGGTCCTCCATCAGGCCCACGTTGGCGATGTCCGGCACCTTCGAGCAACCGACGCCCTGGTCGACCCAGCGCACCACGTAGCCCAGGATGCTTTGACAGTTGTTGTCGATCTCCTGCTGGATGTCCTCGGCGCTCCAGGCGCAGGTCGGGTCGAGGGGGATCTGCAGGATGGTCTCCAGCGTGGCGCGTCGGCCGCCGGCGGCCAGCTCGGCCTGGACCGCAG
>JBGSKP010000017.1:0-17198 GCA_041741175.1 Thiocapsa sp.
TTTCTGCTCGGACCGCACTTGGTCAACAACCTCATCAATCTCGGGATCCTCGAGGCGGCTCGCGCGGCGGGTGAGGAGCTTGATCTGGACTTCGAGTCGATTGTCGAGCAGGAGGAAGAGCCGGGACTCGGCAATGGCGGACTCGGCCGGCTCGCTGCCTGCTATATGGACTCGCTCGCGACTCTCCAGATCCCGGCGATCGGATATGGGATACGCTATGAGTTCGGCATCTTCGACCAGGCCATTGCGGACGGCTGGCAGGTCGAGGTGACCGACGCCTGGCTGAAGAACGGCAATCCATGGGAGCTGGCGCGTCCGAAGCTGCATTTCCCCGTCAAGTTCGGCGGATATACCGAGACCTACCGAGACGACGGCCATACGCGTATGCGCTGGGTGCCGGAGCTGGTCGTCAACGGCGTCGCCTATGACACGCCGATCCTCGGTTACGGGGTCGAGAACGTGAATCTTCTTCGGCTATGGAAGGCCGTGGCCCGCGAGTCGTTCGACTTTCAAGTCTTCAACGCAGGCGACTATTACGGCGCCGTCAACGATAAGATGGTGGCCGAGAATATCTCCAAGGTGCTCTATCCCAACGACGAGCCCGATGCCGGCAAGGAGCTGCGCTTGAAGCAGCAGTACTTCTTCGTGACCTGCTCGCTTCAGGACATGATCCGCATTCAGCTCGCCAGCGCGGGCTCGCTCGCGGGTTTCCACGAAAAGTTCGCCGTACAGCTCAACGATACGCATCCGGCGTTGGCGGTCGCGGAATTGACGCGCCTTTTGGTCGACGAGCATCGAATGGGCTGGGATCAAGCCTGGGACGTGACTCGCCAGACCTGTGCCTACACCAACCATACCCTGTTGCCGGAGGCCCTGGAGACCTGGTCTGTAGAGCTATTCGGAAGGCTTCTGCCGCGGCATCTAGAGATCGTTTACGAGATCAATCGGCGCTTCCTCGACGAGGTGCGCACGCGTTTCCTGGGCGACGACGACCGGGTTGCGCGCCTCTCCCTGATCGACGAGCAGAACGGCGTCCGGGTCAGAATGGCACATCTGGCGACCGTCGGAAGCTTCGCGGTGAACGGCGTGGCCGCGATGCACTCGGAGCTGGTGAAATCGACGATCTTGAAGGACTTCCACGACCTCTGGCCGGAGCGGTTCCACAATGTCACCAACGGCGTGACCCCGCGGCGATTCATAGTGGTGAGCAACCCGCGGCTGGCGGAGCTTCTGACAGAAAGCTGCGGGAGTGCGGATTGGGTGCGCGATCTTTCCGCGCTCAAGGTGCTCGAGCGGCATGCGGACGACAGCGCCTTTCAGTCGACATGGCGATCGGTCAAACGAGCCGCCAAGCAGGATCTCGCCAACTGGCTCGGCACACACGCGGCCGCGAAGGTCGATCCCGAGTCCATGTTCGACGTTCAGGCCAAACGGATCCATGAGTACAAGCGTCAGCACCTCAATGTCCTGCACATCATTACGCTCTATGAGCGACTGAAGGCCGATCCGAATCTCGATCTTGCGCCTCGGACCTTCATCTTCGGGGGCAAGGCCGCCCCGTCCTACTTCATGGCCAAGTTGATCATCAAGCTCATCAACTCGGTGGGCGAGGTCATCAATCGGGATCCGCAGATCAACGGCACCCTGCGCGTGGCCTTTATGCCCGACTTCAACGTCAAAAACGGCCAGCGACTCTACCCTGCGGCAGATCTCTCCGAGCAGATCTCGCTGGCGGGCAAGGAAGCCTCCGGTACGGGCAACATGAAGTTCTCCATGAACGGCGCGCTCACGATCGGAACGCTCGACGGTGCCAATGTGGAGATTCGAGAGGAGGTCGGCGATGAGAACTTCTTCCTCTTCGGTCTCAACGCCGAGCAGGTGCAACAGCTTCAGACGGAAGGCTATCGTCCGTGGAACTTCTACCATGACAACCCGGAGCTGAAATCAGCGATTGATCTGATTGACTCCGGGCTGTTCGCGCACGGCGATCGGGAGCTGTTTCGACCGATCACGGAGAACCTGCTCCACCATGATCCCTTTATGGTTTTAGCCGACTATAACGACTATGTCAGCCGCCAGACCGAGGTCGGTCACGCGTGGAGGGATCCGGCGCATTGGGACCGCATGTCGATCCTCAATGTCGCGCGGATGGGCAAGTTCTCGTCGGATCGCTCGATTCGCGATTACTGCGAACGCATCTGGAACGTCCAACCGATGCCCGTTGCGATCTGAGCTTGTTCGAGTGTCGCGTTGGCCAACTCAAACGAGATCGTTCTCGAAGGAAAACAACGCATGACGCAGTTGACGTCGATGCGTTTCTGGGCGGTCGAAGCGGGCGTAGGCTATTTCAGCTGAGCGACCGAAAGCTTGCGCAGCGTGGCCCGTCGTTTGACGTAGTGCTCGTCCATGCGTCCGATGATGCCGTCGAGGAAACGGACGGTCTCGACGATGTTTGGCCCCTTGTTGAGCATGGCGCATTCGGCCTGGATACTCATGGCGGCGTCCGAGACCTCCGCACGTGACGGTGCTCCCTTTTTTGCCATGCCCTCGAGAATCTGAGTGGCCCAAATCACCGGCACATGTGCCGCTTCGCAGAGCCATAGGATCTCTTGCTGGACTTCGGACAGTCGCTCGAAGCCCACCTCGACCGCCAGATCACCACGCGCGATCATGATCCCGACGGGAGGCGAGTTGAGCGCGGCGAGCAGGATGCGGGGGAGATTTTCGAAGGCCTGGCGGTTTTCGATCTTGAGTACGATCCCGAGATGGTTGGCCCCGAGCCGGTAGAGTTCGTCGTGGAGACGCTCGACGTCTTCGGGTCCTCGGACGAAGGAGAGGGCGACCATGTCGGCGAGCCTGACGACTGCCGGCAGGTCGTCGAGGTCTTTCTCGGTCAGGGCAGACATCTCGAGTGCGGTGTCGGGGAAGTTGATGCCCTTCTCGGCGCGCAACTTGGCGCCGTGTGGCGCGGTATGGGTGATTTTGACCCGGATCTGCTGGCCGTCATTCTCCTCGACGAGCCCGCCGATCTTTCCGTCGTCGAACCAGACACGGTGCCCATGCGCGACCTGCTCGAACGCCGCATCAAGGGTGCAGTGGATCTGTGCCGGTGCGACGATGCGACCGGATGCGTCGTGCTCGGCTTCCGTGCCGGGCTCGTCGTAACGGGTCAAAATCAGGGTATCGCCCGGCAGGAGGCAGATGGGGTTGACTACCTCTGGGATCCCGACGATGCGCCCTTCGCCGATCGACTTGCCGTCGCGAAGGCCCGTCACTGGGGTCTCGTCCTGAATATAGGCGGTCCGCTCGCTTTCGGCGATGAATGATTGACCGACAGTCTCGACGATCTTCAGCTCATGGTTTTGACCACGCGTGTCGGTCAGCCCAATACAATCGCCGACAGCGAGCCGTTCGAGCAGACCGCACTCGATCCGGAGGGTGAAGCGAACATCGTCGGGCGTCGGTTCGGCCGCGGCCGCTGTGGTGAGCCAGATTCGAGCGGGCCTGGCAATGCGACCGAAGACATCCCGGTCCGGTGCAAACCGCTTCACCCGCCCGCTCGCCCGGATGGCGCCCGTGCGGAGTTTTGGACCGGCCAGGTCGCCCTGTACGCGGCAGCTGCGTCCGACAAGTCGTTCCGCCCGACGCAGGTTTTCAACCATCGCGAACCAGGCATCGGGTCCATCGTGGGCGCAGTTGATACGCATGACGTCCATCCCGGCAACGAGGAGATCCTGCACCAGTTGCGCATCCGAGGCGGCTTCGCTCGGCATGGTCACCATGATGCGGACAAAGCGGTCGCGGGGTTCGGGACCCAGAAGCGTACGGGCGTGATCCCGGAGCAACAAAGGCCCGGTACGGAAATCCACCGGCGTTTCAGGGGCAGGACCCAAATCCTTACCGCTGAGTTGCTCCAGAATGGCCATCACCGAGTTAAGGCTGGCCAAGGCATGGGGCTCCAGCACACCGAGCGACGAGAGCCCCAGGGCGCCGAGGTCCTGCTGAAGACTGCGGATGTCGTGTTGCCGAATGCTCAGATAGTGAAGGAAGTTGCGAGCGCTGTTGCGATGGCCAGGCTCGATCTTCTCGATCTCGGCGGCATAAGCGCGTTCGAACTCGACGACACCTTCTCGGAGCGTGGCGAGCTGCGCAATCGGCCTTTCCAACTGTCGCGATGTCGGTGTCGTGGTCATGGGTCGAGTGCCTGCGAGTTTGATATTGGCCGCACGGGGACGGCCGATTCGGAGAACATAGGGCAGTTTTGTTTCGGTTGTGTGATCGAGCTGCGACGCGGGTGCCGCCGCGACGGCACCGATTAGGGTTGATCCGCAGGGGTTGTCTTCACCTGCGGAAGACCCTCGATCCGAATCGACGTTTCGGAGTCTGCCCCACGGGTCTCGAGACGGTGCGGTTCCGTCGGCTCCAGCGTCTTGGAGTAAATCGCCACCAGGAAGCCGAGCAGTGTCGACAGTCCGACGACCGAACCGCCTTTGAGGTAGGCCTCCGGGAGCATGGTTTCGGCGATCATGGTGAGCATGGCGCCGGCGGCCAGTCCCTGCATAACGGCAAAGATCTCGGGCCCGGCACCGACGAAGAGCTGGCTACCCGCCGCTGCACCGATGCCCGTAATCAACATCAGACCCGACCACATCAGGAGGATTCTTCCGAATGATAGCCCTTGTTGACGCATGCCCACGGAGCTCGACAGGGCTTCCGGGTAGTTGGACAAGAAGAGACCGACGATCAGGGAGATGCTGACCGATGCTTGAATCGTGCTGGCGCCGATGACGAGCGATTCGGGTATGCCGTCAAGTGTGATGCCCAGGAAGATGGCGAGCGGTGCACCCGCGACCTCCCGATGCGGCATGCTCAGGGCAGCGGCCGCCGGCAGGGGTTGGCGTGCCGTCAGAGCGCGCAGCGCCGAACGACGCCAGCGTTCCGCCTTCTCCCCCGGAAACTGCTGACGCTCGGTCAAATAGTCCGTCGCATCATGGCCCTCGACGAAGGCGCGAACCCGCTGGGCAAAGCCCGGTGCCCTTCGGAGCAGCTCGTCGAGATCGGACCGGCGCAGCTCCCAGGCGTTCGTGTCTTCGGTCGCCACCGCGGTCACGGTGTGACGCGCCCCCGTCAGCATCGAGGTGCCGCCGAAGGCGTCATTATCATGAATCGTTTCGGGAGCACGGTGGCCGGCTTGCGGGTCGATCAAGCTGACCGCGCCACGCTCGATGAAGAACATGCGCCCCGCCGGGTCGGCCCGGTGAAAGAAGTGCTCCCCGCGACAACGGGTCTTGTAGATAAGCCGACCGGCGATCAACTCCTGCTCCTCGGGCGGCAGGCCGTGAATCACCGGAAAACGCCGGACTTCGGCGAGACGTTCTCGGAACAGATCGCGCTTGCGTTCGACCGGCAGTGCCGCCGGCACTCGTCCGGACGAGAGCAGGGTCTGTGCCGCCCGATCCAGCCAGGCGCGCGCCGCGTCCGGGGCCATGGCATGGCGTTCGACGAGATACGTGTACATTCGCTCGCTTCGCAGTAGACGATGTACGCGCTGGTTTAATTCCGGTGAATTGCGGATCAAGGAGTCGATAGCGGCCTTTGGGATAACCCACAAGGAGGCGTCGGTGGCAGCAAGCGCTGCTTCGCTGGTCGGGGCGCCGGTGATGCAGGACAGCCATCCGAATGCCTCGTCTTTTTGGATCCGCTCAATCGGTTTACCTTGGTCCGAGGGCTCGTAGAGATCCACATTGCCGGAGGCGACAATATAAAGTGCATCCGCGGGATCGCCTGCGAGGTAGATTTCGGTGCCCTTGGCGAGATCCAGGTTTCGGACGGATGGGGCGAGCGCCAGGTAGTCGCGTCGCGCGAGGTCGCGGAAGAGATCCGTCCGCCCGATCTGACCGGTGATCTGCTTGACGCGACGGTGCTCTTGACGGCGCACGTAGTCGAGGGTGGTCGAGGATTTACGAAGGAATCCACCGAAGTTATTGACGACCTGGTTGAGCCCCACGAACAGGAGGCCCCCCAAGATGGCTCCGAGGGCCAAGGCGTTGAAATTCCCGGATTCGAGTGCGGATCCGACGAGATCGATCGTCAGCGCCGCGAGCAAGGCGCCGCCGCCGAACGCCATGAGGACAGCTGTTGAACGGTCTCCCGGAGTCCAAAACCTAGTCGTCAGGACGCCTAATGGAAGCGAACAGGCGCTGACGATGCCCATCCAAAAGGCAGTCCAAACGATGGAGTCGAACATGGGTCTGAATCTCGGATAGGCGCTGATCGACGCTGGCAGGTTCCGTCCAGCCGAGCGATACGTGCGAGTCGCCGCCGTTCGTGAGGCCCCGACCGCGGCCTCCGGCCCGGGGCGTCAGATGGCCGGAACAAGGTACTCGGGAGCGCCATTTCCTTTCAGGAGGCGAGCCAGGCGTTTCTTCAGCTTCGGCACCGTGATCAGCATGTCGAGGCTGTGTTTCCGCGAGTCCTTGACCAGCGTGGATGGATCGAAATAGGCCTTCGCGTTCTCCACGGAGAGGACGAAGGGTTGCTGGCCTTCACGCGCCAGGATGAAGCTCATAATCAGGGAACCGGTGCGGTGGTTGCCTTCGATAAAGAGCTGTGGCCGACTCAGGATGTAGACGTAGACACCGGCCGCGCGAAACCAGACGGTGTCGTCCCGGTGATGCGCAAGCCACTCCATCAAGCCGCCGATGCCGGCGTCGTCTTGCTCGTAGAAGTGCCGCTCGGTCGAGGCGATGTGCATTGAAAACTCCCGGCGCCTTTCGACATCCGGTCCGCACAGCACGCAGGTATTGAGTTCCAGAAGCCATTGCGAGTGTCCGACCTTGAAGGGATCGAGCCCGCGCGCCAAGGCGTTGTCGACCATTCGGTAGCCGTCCATCATGTTACGGCGGACGACGTCGGTCATCGGATCACGGGGTGTGTTCAGTGTCTGGTTGATCCGGTCGAAATCGGTCTGAACGGCGCTGAGAGACGCATCGATCGCCTTCAGGTTTAAACGCATTGGTTCCATGTCGCGATCGCTGGACTGATGGTGGTCGGCTGCGCTGGCACAGGCACCGAGGGTTGCGTGAGAATGCCGAGGTGCGGGGAATCGACTCGGGCCGACGAAGGATCCATCCCTGGATCGAGCGGCTCGGCCGTTGTGGCTCGGCCTATTGGACTGTCGCCAGGGCGCGCGTCGCGGCGGAGACGATGTTGGCCGGAAGCGGGATGTAACCCAACTCCTCGGCGATCGGCTGTCCGGCGTTCAGGGCCCAAGTCACTGCGGCCTTCAGCGCCGCCGCCTTCTCGGGCTCCGGATAGGCGCCATAGAGCAAGAGCCAAGACAAACTGACGATGGGGTAGGCATCCGGCGCGTCGGGATCGGGAACGAAGAGCCGCAGGTTCTCGGGCATACGGTCCTCGGCCGCCACCTCGAGGGTGCGTCGCCCGCTCTCGGCGTCCGGTCTGACGAAGTTGCCGGCCTTGTTCTGCAGGGTGGCGATCGGAAGTCCAAGACGGCTCGCGAAATAGTATTCGATGTAGCCGATCGACCCGTGGCTGATCTTGATCTTGTGCGCGACCCCTTCGTTGCCGGTGCCGGTCATGGCGCCGCCGGGCCAGTCGAGCAGGGTTCCGGTACCCGGACCCTCGTTGCGCCAAGCCGGGCTGATGGTGCTGAGATGGTTCGTGAAGACAAAGGTGGTGCCTGAGCTGTCGCGGCGGACCACCGTCTGTATCAGCTTCGAGGGCAGGTCGAGGTCCGGATTGGCCGCGACGATACGCGGATCATCCCATTTCCAGATCTTGCCCTGGAAGATGTCGACGTAGACGTCGCGCGGCAGCCGCAGCTCGCCGTCCACGCCCGGAAGGTTGTAGGCGAGCACGACCATGCCTGCGGTCGCCGGGATCAGCTTGGCGCCGCGTGCGACTTGGGCGATCTGCTCGTCCGTCATCGCCGAGTCGCTGGCGCCGAAGTCGACCGTCTCGGCGACGAAACGCTTCACACCTTCGCCGCTGCCCACGCCCTCGTAGCTGAATTGCGCAGCGGATTGCTCCGTGTTGTAACGGCGAATCCACTCCTGGTAGAGCGGCTCGGGGAAGGTCGCACCCGCCCCGGTGATCTGCAGCCCGGTCGGAGACTCCGTCGTCGTATCGGTCGACTCTCCGCCGCATGCCGTCAACAGGATCGAGACAAAGAGCGCCGTCGCGGCGCGCGTGACCCCAAGAAACCTCATCATGGCCCGTCCTCGTGAACTGAAGGTGATGTGCCGGGCGCGGTGCCCGCGCGGGGCGGGCGCCGGCGGCCGGATCAGCTGAACTCGCCCGAGACGTATTGCTTGGTGAGTTCCTCTTGGGGGGCCTCGAAGATCTGGCGGGTCTCGCCCATCTCCACCAGATAGCCGGTGCGCCCGCCTGCGGAGATGTCCACTCCGAAGAAGGCCGTGGTATCGGCCACGCGGGTCGCCTGCTGCATGTTGTGCGTAACCAGGGCGACGGTGTAGCGCTCCTTGAGCTCGAGCATGAGCTGCTCGACCTGACGGGTCGCGATGGGGTCCAGCGCCGAGCAGGGCTCGTCCATCAAGAGGACGTCGGGCTCGGTCGCGATCGCCCGAGCGATGCACAGACGCTGCTGCTGACCGCCGGAGAGCGAGAGTCCGCTTTTCTGCAGCTTGTCCTTCACCTCCTTCCAGAGCGCGGCGCGCTCCAGCGCCTTCTGAACCCGCTCCTCGATGTTGCCCTTGTAGCGGTTCAACCGCAGACCGAAGGCGACATTGTCGAAGATGCTCATGGAAAAGGGATTCGGCTGCTGGAAGACCATGCCGATGTAGCGCCGAACCACGACCGGATCGACGTTCTTACCGTAGACGTCTTGGCCGTGGTATTTGACGTGGCCCTCGAACCGGAAGATCGGAATGAGATCGTTCATCCGATTCAGGCTGCGCAGCACCGTACTCTTGCCGCAGCCCGACGGGCCGATGAATCCGGTGATCTTGCCCTTTTCGATCGGGACGTTGCTGTTGCGGACGGCGAGAAAATCGCCGTAATAGACCTTCTCGAGCTGGCAGTCGATCACCGTCGGTCCGACCGGGGAGAAGGCCGCGGCGCGCGGCGCCATTGCTTCAGCTGTTGCGCTCATGACTGATACCTCGGGATGGTTAGACCTTGGACTGCCCGATGAGGCGCGCCAGGATATTGAAGACCAGGACGATGAGAACCAGGACCAGGGAGGCGGCCCAGGCCAGCTCGATCTGGTTGTCGAAGGGCATGGAGGAGAAGTTGTAGATCAGGATGGACAGAGACGCGGTCGGCTCCATCAGCTCGGACATGAAGTAGTTGCTGAAGAGTGCCGTGAAGAGCAGCGGCGCGGACTCGCCCGCCGCACCGGCCACCGCCAGCATGACGCCGGTCAGGATGCCGGGCAGGCCGGTCGGCAGCACCACCTTCCAAATGACCTGCGTGCGCGTGCAGCCCATGCCATAGGCGGCATCGGTCATCTTTTGTGGGACCTGCTTCATGGATTCCTCGGCGGCCAGCACTACGGTCGGCAGCATGAGTACCGCCAAGGCGACGCCGCCGGCGACCGCCGAGTAGCCGAAGTTGATGACCAATACCGCGTAGGTGAAGACGCCCGCCAGGATCGAGGGGAAGCCGGTCAAGGTCTTCGCCACGAAGCGAGAGGTCCCGGCCACGACACTGTAGGGATCCAGGATCGCCAGATAGATGGCCGCAAGCAAACCGAGCGGCACACTGAGGAGCGTCGCGATGGCAACCATCACCAGCGTTCCGATAATGGCGTTGGCAAAGCCGCCGCCCATCTCGAAGCCGGCCGGCGGCAGGGCGGTGAGGGCCTCGATGTCCAGCCGGGCGCCGCCCTGGGTCACCAGCATGATGATGACCGAGAACAGCGGGATGCTGCCGAGGATCGCGATGCCCCAGGTCAGCCCCGTCAAGAGTCCGCTGGTCAGGGCACGCAGCTCGAAGGGTCGACGCTCCAAGCTTAGCCGCGGCATCTCCTGCGGGGGTGATGTCAGGTCGATGTCGCTCATGCCTTGCCCTCGAACTTGCGAACCGTGTATTGCTGGATGCCCAGTCCGGCGATGTTGACGATCAGGGTGATCAGGAGCAGCACCACGGCGGCATACATGAGCGCCTGCACCTCGATCTGGCCCGCCTCGGGGAAGCTCGACGCGAGCAGGGAGGCGAGCGTGTTGGCCGGCGCGAACAACGACAAATTGATCTGGTTGCTGTTGCCGATGAGCATCGCCAGCGCCATGGTCTCACCGAGCGCCCGGCCGAATCCCAGCACCAGCGCGGCGAGGATGCCGGAGGAGGCGGTCGGCAGCATTACCTTGAGGATGGCCTCCCAGCGTGTGGTGCCCATGCCGTAGGCCGCCTCCTTGACCTTGTAGGGGATGCGCCGGAACGCATCGACCGTGATGGCCGCAACCGTCGGCAGAATCATGATGGCGAGCACCAGGGCCGCGGGCGCCATGCCCGGACCGCTCAGCTCGGTGCCGAAGATCGGGATGAAGCCGAGCTCGCTGTGCAGCCAGTCGGCCACGGGGCGCAGCAACGGGATGACGACATAGATGCCCCAGAGGCCGTAGACCACCGAGGGGATGGCGGCCAGCAACTCGACGATGGTCCGAAAGACCGCGGCGAGACGGGCATGGATGAAGTCCTGGGTGAGAAAGATGGCGATGGCCACCCCGAAGGTTCCGCCGAGGAGCAAGGCCAGGAAGGAGCTGTAGAGGGTGCCCCAAATCTCGGGAAGGACGCCGAACTCCTGCGTGCCGACGTTCCAGGTCGTCCCCGAGACAAAGCCCACACCATGCTGAAGCATGGCCGGCAATGCCAAACCGCCGATCTCCCAGAGAATGTAGATGATCAGTAAGACGATCAGGGCCGCGCAGGAGAGCGCGATGATGCGAAAGACGGAATCGGCAAGATAGTCGCCTCCGGACGGCGGTCCGGAGACACTGCCTGCCGAGTCGGCATGCTGGAATGGATTCACGGCCATGGGTTTGGACCTGCCAAAAGATGCGTCGATCGAAACGGAGGAAGCGGGCGGAGCCCCGCAGCGGGCATGGTCCGGGATCAGGTGCGGAGGAGCCGGTCGTCGGGATCACGAGGATCCCGACGGCGGTCCCGCGCCGGCGATTGCGCCGGGTCGGCTCATCCGACCCGGCGCCCGCCCATCCCCCCGACACGCCGACGAAACTCAGGGTGCTGCTTGGCTCTCGCTTACTTGATGAGCTGCGAGACCTCGCGGACCTTCTCGACCACGTTCGCGGGCAGCGGGATGTAGCCCATCGAATCGGCGCTCGTCTGCCCCTCGGTCAGGACATACTCGACCAGGTCACGCGCCACCTTGGCCTTCTCCGCGTCTTGGGTCTCGGGGAATAGCAGCCAAGTATAGCTGACGATCGGGTAGGCCTCGTCGCCCGCCGGGTCCATGATCCAGGCACGCAGATCCGGCACATCCGAGCCCGGCAGGGTGCCGCCGGGGAACTCGGCAGTCGCCAGGGCGGCCGCGCCGGTCTCGGCGCCGCCGGCAACGAATTTGCCGGCCTGGTTCTCGAGTATGGCCGACGGAGCCTTGGTCAGCTTCGCAAACCCGTACTCGATATAGCCGATCGAGCCGGGGGTCTGCTTCACGGTGGCGGTGACGCCGTCGTTCTTGGGCGCCTTGACGAACTTGGTGCTCTTGGGCCACTGCGGAGACTTTTCTTGCCCGATATTGGCCTTGAACGACTCGCTGATCTCGGCCAGATGGCCGGTGAAGACGTAGGTCGTGCCGGAGGAGTCGGAACGAACCACGACCGTGATGTCTTGGTCGGGCAGTTCCACGCCCGGATTGGCGGCGGCGATCCGGGGATCGTTCCACTTGGTGATCTCGCCGGAGAAGATCGCCGGGTAGACGTCGCGCGGCAGACGCAGCTCGTCGACACCTTTCAGGTTATAGGTGAGAACGATTTCACCGGCGGTCACGGGGAGCAGCACGACGCCGCTCTTCACCTGCCCGATCTCCTCGTCGCTCATGGCCGCGTCGCTGCCCGCGAAGTCGACGACCTGATTGACGAAGTCCTGGATGCCGGCACCGCTGCCCTTGGACTGATAGTCAACCCGCACGCCTTTGTTCGCGGAGCTGAAGTCCTTGAACCATTTCGCATAGATGGGCGCGGGGAAGCTCGCCCCGGAGCCCATGAGCTTCACGTCGGCGAACGCGACAGGCGAGACGAGCGCGGTGACGAGACAGCCGGCAACAAGCCCGGCATTCAACACGGATGACAGACGCATGGTAAAGGTTCTCCCCCAGCAGCTGGGTTCGGTGGGAATGACAGTGTCGATATTGTCTCGGAAGCGAGCGCCCGTTGGATGACGGTTCGGTGAAGGTTTGATGACGGACCGCACCCGGCGCGGAGGCGTCACCTGATCCGGCTGCGACGGATAGGCATCGTCGCCGGCCGGTTGAGGGCTCCGGTCAGTGCGCGGCGGTCGGCAAAAACGGGTTTCGACCACGCTCGTGGCACGCTTGGCAGGGCACGCATCGCAGGGCGTGGGGCACATGCGCCAGGCGTTGCGCGGGGATCTTCTCGCCGCAGTCCAGACAAAACTGCCGGCCCGAGGAAAAACCTGAACGGTTGCGGATCGCCGCCACCGCCAGTTCGGTTACCTGATCAATACGGCATTGCGCCAGATCCAGATCATCGGCGAAACGGTCCATACGCTTAAGCCCTCGTGAGGTGTCGGTGCCCACGAATCATCGCAGCCGGCTATGACAATCGCGTGACGTGTCGGGCAAAGACGATCAGACGAACCGCTTATCCACTCCTGATCACGGATACATGACCGCTTCGCGGTTTTCCGCGCTGCGCGACGCGCCGTGCTCTCGCCAGCACTGGCCGAGAATCGATCTCTTGACAATCTCCGAGGAATCGGCTCGCTAGAGGTAGAACAGCGATACCAGGGCAAAGAAGATCATCACTGACAGGATGTCGTTGCCGGTGGTGATAAACACACCGGTGGCCATCGCCGGATCGATCCCGATTCGATCCAGCACGATCGGGATTGTCGCGCCGACAGCGACCGCGACCGTGACAACGGCGAGCAAGGCGAGCCCGCCGGTCAACGCCAAAGTGACTGGCGCATCGAAGGTCGCGACCCGCGAGACGCCCAGCACCAACAGCATCAGAACCGCCGCAGCGATGCCGCCGTTCGCAAGCGCGGCGAGCAACTCTTTCCCCAGGCGCCAGCCGAGGTCGCCAAAGGTAACGGTTCCGGTCGAGATGCCCTGCACGGCAACGGTCGCGGCCTGAATGCCGGCGTTGCCAGCCATCGACATGACGATCGGGATAAAGCTTGCGAGGATCGCGGCCTTGGCGAGTTGGTCTTCGAAGGCACCGACCACCGCCGCGGACATCGACGCGCCGGCCAGTCCAACCAAGAGCCAGGGGATGCGCCCGCGCACGATCCGAACGATCGACTCGTCGGGGCGCGAGTCGGCGGGTAGACCGGCCATCAGGTTGCGGTCCTCCTCAGCCTCCTCGCGCAGCACTCGGCGCAGTTGCTTTGGCGTAATGCGCCCGATCAGTCGGCCGTCGTGGTCCACGACCGGGACGACCGAGAGCTCGTAGCGATCCGCCAGCTTGGCTACCTCCTCTTGGTCGGTATCCGGCCCGACCGCAACGAAGTCGGTACTCATGACGTCGCGCACCAGCGCCTCCTTCGGCGAAAGCAGCAGGTCACGAAGCCGCAGGTAGCCGACGGGCCGCTGCGCTGCGTCGACGGCGTAGACAGCATAGAGTTTTCCGATCTCCGGCGCGTGGGCACGGACCTCGCCGGTGACTTGGCCGATGGTCCAGTTCGGCGGAACGGCGACGAACTTGCGGCTCATGATGCTGCCGGCTGATTCCTCCCGGTAACCGCGCAGCGCTGCGATCGCCTCGCGCTCGCGCAGCCGCGGGAGCACCTGGCGCACCACCGCGTCGGGGAAGTCATCCAGCGCATCGAAGGCATCTTCCGGCTCGAAACCGTCCAGCACCTCGGCAAGCCGCTGCACCGTCACGTCCTCGAGCAGGGCATCGCGGAACGCAGGGTTCAGCTCCGCAATGACCTTGGTCTGAGGCTGGTCAAGCCAATCGATCAGCACCCGCGCTCGCTTAAGCGGCAGGTACACGAACAGCGCCACCAGATGCGCGGGCGGCCAGCGCTTTAGCGCCCGCCTTACGACCTGGCGCTCGCCGCTCTTGATCAGCCTGGCGACCTCGTCAACCACGATGCTGTTATGCTCGTCAAGGTCATCGCTGATTCCGGCCTCGCCGACCGGCCGCCAGATCAGCGGGACCTGCGCTACCTTTTTCGTCATGATCTGTTACCGCGTTGGAGACTGGGTCCAGACACCGTGTCGTGCAGACCCGGATTCGGACTGACAACTTATCCGATCCATGTGACTAAACGGCGACAGCTCCAACAATCGTCGAGTCTGCCGGGGCCGATCCCGTCCAAAAACATCACATACCGCGCTAAGGGCGATTTAATCCATGAAGTTACGGTCGCTGCCGGCTTGGGCAGTCCGACGCTCGGTTGCACCGGATCGGCTGTACGGATCAATCCTATACTTCTAGGGGAGATGCGAAAGGGCGGAAAAGCTGCGCCGCAGGGGTGCGCTCGGCGACGCGCAGCCGCGTACTTCGTCCCCTATCCGGATCATCCCACCCGCGACAGTCGGAGGAGAACTCTGCCATGAATGACAAGAAGGCGAGAACGCAAGTGCCGCTGAATAAAGGGATGACGGTCAGCGCTGCGTTGGCGCAGATCCTGCTCTACAACTATCATGACATGATGCAATGGGAGGCGAAGGCCCGATCATGGGACGATATCGAGGGCGTGCACCAGATGCGCGTCACCTCCCGGCGCATGCGCGCGGCCTTGTCGTCGTTTCGCTCGGCGGTGCCCAAGGAGGTCAGTCGGCACTGGAGCGAGGAATTGGGCTGGGTGGCGACCCAGCTTGGGCGGGCGCGTGACCTCGATGTCTTCATCGCCGAGGGACTGGCATCCGTGCAAGAGAGGCTGCCGCTACCCGGCGCAGACAAGCTGTTGACTCTGGCCGAACAACACCGGGCGGCCGCCTACGAGGTAGTCCGGGCCATGCTCGACAGCGATCGCTATGCGGAGATTAAGCTCGCCTTTCCGCCGTGGGCGGAGTCCGCGGCTTGGGAGCAGGCGGATCTCGCGGAGGAGCAGCGCAAGCGGCTCGACATGGACGTCGCCAAGTACGCGCGCAAGCGCTTGGACCGTTCGGAGCGCAAGGTCCTCGAGGCCGGCACGGACCTAAACAAGAACGACGCCCAGCAGATGCATCGGCTGCGGATCCAGTGCAAGAAGTTGCGCTACGCCGCCGAGTTCTTTTCCGCCATCACCCCTGGCATCGACGTCTACATCGGCCAGTTGAAGGGACTTCAGGATCTGCTGGGCGTCCTCAACGACGTGTCGGTCATGAGCGGTTTGCTCGCAGACCTGCTCGCTGGACAGTCCGATCCTGATGTCATCCGGTATTCCGGCGGCCTGGTTGGGTGGCGTACGCGGCAGTTCTACGAACTGTTGGACGGCTTCGAGGACCGCTGGCAGGCCTTTGAGAACGCCAGGCATCCGTGGTGGCATAAACGCGGCAAGGGATAGCACCAACACCTTAGGGGCTGTGAAAAAACCTCGCGGCCTGGCCGCTGCTCCTGATGAGCGGCAAAATGGTTCGATCGAAGCAGCGGACCCCGGCGAGCAAACGATGGCGGACGACTTCCAACCCGGCCTGTTCGACAGCGACCCGGACGAGTTGGCACCGACCGGGCCGCATGAGGAATCGGCCCCGGCGTTTCGCGGGTGCGCCTGCCCGAATGGCTTGAGCCTGACTGGTGCGAGATACCGCTTGGAAGCGGATCGAAGTCGAACTCGCGGGATTTGTTACAGCCCGCTTGGTCTGAGCGTTGGGCGACCTTTTCGCCGACGCATTCAAGCCTATGTGAATCCGTCTCGACTCCGGGGCCCGCACCGACTGAAGGGAATCGCCAATCCCCCAGTACCTCGGGCGCCCTCTGTCGTCCCACGCTACCTTTTACTGATTCGGCCCAGCAAGGCCCAGCCGGGAACGCAGCCATGCACACGACCTGGAAAGACAGTATCTATCGCCAGCGCGGAGAGCTCGCGCGCATCCTCCATCAACCCATGGCCTCTCTCGCCGCGCGCTGCGTGCCTGTCTGGGGCGACCGGGAGGGCCTTAATCGGGTCCTCGCCGAAGGCTTCACGGAGATTCCGCATCGCGCCTTTTTGTATTGCCTGGGGATCGATGGCGTTCAAATCTCCGACAATCTGGGAGCCGACGGCGTGCAATCGGGCCACTTCGGACGCAACCGATCGGACCGTCCCTATCTGCGCGAACCGGTGCCTCCCTGGGGGTTCCTGCTCTCGGACGCCTACATCAGCCTAAGGAAGCGACGGCCGTCCCTGACTGCGCTTCAGATGGTCTGGGGAGACGATGGGTCGCTCGGGTACTTGGGAGCCGACTTCGATTTGCGCGACCTGCCGGTGACTGCGGAGCTTTACCGGGAGCCCGACGCCTGGCGTCAGGTCAAGGGGGATCCGGCCATCCGAGGCACTCTGTTCCAGCAATGCCGGGTCGAGAGTTCGATGGACCGCAACCTGGATCACGCGCTGTCGATCCTCGCCGAGCTGCTCACCGAGCGCGGCGTCTTTCAGTGCCAGATCCATTTCTCCAGCAGCCAGGCCACCATCTGGACCCTGAACGACCCCTACCGCTATCGCATCCTGGACCAGGAGGCTCTGTTGGATCCTGACATCTGCCTCCTGTATCCGCCTTGCCGCTATCCGATCGACGCAGTGATTCCGAACACCGACATCGTCCCGGTTCTAGATCGCCTAAAGGGCTTGCGGCTGGTGGACGAAAACATCTACCTGCGTCAGTCGTCCATCAACCTCTTCAACGGCATGGTGGGCTTGACCTTCTCCTGTGACGGGTCGCACTACATGCCCCATGGTCAATTCCTGGGGGCAGTGCGGCCTGGCAAGGCCGCGTGTTCTAGCGGGTGGGAATCCCGCCTGGGTAATCGTGCGCCGCGAGCCCAGTATC
This sequence comes from Thiocapsa sp., assembly GCA_041741175.1. Taxonomy (GTDB): domain Bacteria; phylum Pseudomonadota; class Gammaproteobacteria; order Chromatiales; family Chromatiaceae; genus Thiocapsa. The sequence continues at coordinate 17,141 of JBGSKP010000017.1, forward strand.
GAGCCTTGCGGCGTGGACGGCAACGGACACGGCGATGCGTAGGCACGAAAGCAGGCGA
>JBGSKP010000018.1:0-3617 GCA_041741175.1 Thiocapsa sp.
AGCGGGGGCGGCAAAGCAGCTCGGGGAGGCGGAGGCGGTCGACGCTGATGGCGGCGCCCGCGTGGCGTGCATCCAGACCGCGTCTCTCCTCGCGCGGCGGCCTTTGATCGGCTGTCGCATCACCTTGCCTCTTGTTTCGGAGCTCAGCTCATGAAAACGACCATCGCTTTGCTTGCCTGCTTGCCCCTCGTGTTTATGATGACCCATCCCCGCGCCGCCGTGGAGGAGCCGACTCCGGCTACTGCTTCGGCCTCTGGTCCGGGGGCGGCCGAGGTGTCGGCCCAACCGCCCATGGCGTTCGAGAACCCGGATGCCGCCGTCATGGCCCTGATCGACGCGGCTGCCTCCGAGGATCGCGACGCCCTCTTGGATGTGCTCGGATCGGACCTCGACGCACTCGTCTCCGGCGACCCCGTTGCGGATGCCGCAGACCGTCGGCGCTTCGTGAAGTTGTCAAAAGAAGCGGCTCATCTCGAGGACGAGACCGAAGACAGCGCCATCCTGGTGATCGGGCCCGAGGACTGGCCCTTCCCGATCCCCTTGGCCAAGGATGATCGGGGTTGGTTCTTCGATACCCAGGCCGGGCTCGAAGAGCTGTTGGACAGGCGCATCGGACTCAACGAGCTGCATGCCATCGCGACCGCTCGCGCCTTCGTGGATGCGCAGTTGGAATACGCCGCCGCCGATCCGGACGGCGACGGCGTACGGGCCTACGCGGGGCGTTTCTGGAGCACCGAAGGCACACGGGACGGACTCTATTGGTCGACGAATGAGGACGAGCCCGAGAGTCCCATGGGGCCCTTGGTGGACGATGCCGTCGAGGAGGGCTACGAGGTTCGCGAGGACGCGCAGGGGCGGCGGCCTTTCCACGGCTATTTCTTCAAGATCCTCACCGCACAGGGACCGAGCGCGCCGGGCGGGGCCAAGAGTTATCTCGAAGATGGCAAGTTGGCGGACGGTTTCGGTCTACTCGCCTGGCCTGCAAGCTACGGCAATTCCGGGATCATGAGCTTCCAGGTCAACCGGCGTGGCATGGTCTATCAGGGGGATCTCGGCGAGGATACCGCCAGCGTCGCCGAGGCCATCGACGCCTATGACCCCGGTGAGGGTTGGGAGCCGGTTGTCGATTGACCGAGCCGAAGAGCCTCTGGTCCGATACGACAGCTCCAAGACCGGTCAAGCGCGCGCGGGCCAGCCATGGCACGATCCGCCCGCAGGTTCAAAAGGGTTTGCTTGAGCTGATCGTGGAAGACGAGGGCAAATGGCGCCTTGGCGCGGATCCTCGGTTGTTCGGATCCAGGGCTCAGGGCCCGCTCTTGGTCGACGACAGGGCTGTCGCTATACCTCAGGGCAGTGAACTCCATCAGGATCTAGGGGATACCGAGTGCAGAAAGCGCGGAGACCGGACCTGGGACTAACCTGTCTCCAAAGCCGCTGGGTCGGGCGTTAATAAGGGGTTGAGTCGGGACCTTTCTACCGCCTCTCGGCCGGTGTCGCAATACAGAAAAAGCCAGGAATCAGGTGATCGAATCTCGGAGATCCGTGGCGGGATACTGTCGGAAACAACATCATTCAATGCCGCCGTGGATCGTCGACTCCGAGCTCTGCAATGATCAAGGCCAGTCGCTGGCGGGCCGAGGAGACATCGACGCCTCGTGCCGCGCGCTCTTCGAGCAGACGGATGGCCTGGTCGGCTAGCTCGGCACATTGCGCTGTGTCGAGGATCTGCAACACCGCCATAACCTCGTCGAGCGTGGCCGAGAGAACCGCCGGGGCCAACTCGTCCGGACCGATGGGTGAATCGGGGTGCAGCAGGTCGGCAACCAGCGGCTGCTCGAGCAGGCGAAAGTGGATCTCCCGAGCCTCCTCTTCTTCGGCCAGCTCCTGTCTGGCGAGCGGATCGGTACCGGCCACCCGCCTCACGGCCTGCATGATCAGTGCGATGAGCTTATGGATAGCCGCACGCGCATCGGTTTGGGTCCCGGGCAGACCGAACGATTGCTCGTAGTGGCGTTCGAGCGCCTCTTTGAGATCGAGAATGAGCTCGCTGCCGGCGTCCGGCGGCAGCTCAACGGCTTGCTGGATCAGTGCGCGAAAGTCGGAGTGAAAGGATTCCCCCGCATCATGATCGGCCTTCCGGGCGACCAGCAGCTCGTCCGGCGGCACCTCCTGCGGTGGCCAGGCGAACAGAGGGTTGTCGTGTCGACGCCGCAGATGACGCTCGCGTCGGCCCGGTTTGTGGGTGAAGGGAAGCTCCATGGTTCAGTGACTCCTTTCGGTGGGTCGTCGTGAGCGGTGTCTCAGGCCCGCACGCGGACCGAGAACCTTGCGGCGTGTGCAGTCGTCGGCCTGCGGTGTCAGATCAGCGCGATTCACTGCTCAACGCCTCGTAGAGCGCGGAATAATCCTGGTCGCCAAACCCCGCGGCCTCGGCACGACTGCACAGCTGCTCCATGGCCGCGATCAGACTGGTGTCCAGGCCGGCCTCCCCGGCGACCTGCCGATACAGTCGCACGTCTTTGAGCAGGTGTTTGAGCGGAAAGTTCGCGCCGGCGTAGTCGTGGCTCAAATAGTGATCGAGCTTTTTGTCGAACGTCCTGGCATAGAGGGCGCTGCCGCGCAGCAGGCTCATAAATCGCTCCACATCGATGCCCTCGCGGCGCACTAGTGCAATACTGGAGCCGAAGCTCGACGTAAGACCGGCGATCAACTGGTTCATGGCGAGCTTGAGCGCGGCGCCCTGCCCGACCGCTCCGATCCATTGCGGATCTCCGCTGAGCTCCCGCAGCAGGGGCAGGCATCGCTCGAACAGATCCCGATCACCGCCGGCCATGAGGATCAGTGTGCCTGTGCGCGCCTCCGGCAGACTGCCGAGAACCGGCGCTTCGAGGTACGCGCCACCGAGCGATGCAACCCGCCCGGCGATCTCCCGACTCTCGGCGGGTGCGATGGTACCCATCTGGATCAGTGTGCGGCCTCCCAAGTCGATACGCTCGCGCGGGTCGAACAGCGTCGCGATGATTGCGGTTGCGTCGCTCAACACCAGCAGCACATGCTCGGCGGCGGCAACCGCCTCGTCCGCTGTCTGCGCGAGGTCCAGTCCACGCTGCTGCGCGGCAGCGCGATTGGCCTCGCCACGATTCCAGCAGATCACCTCGCGGCCCTGGCGCTGCAGCCGCAGCGCAATCTCGGAACCCATCAGGCCCAGGCCCAACACGGCGGTCTTCATTGTTGTCACTCCGGGTGTCTCAGCATCGCGATGACGGATGCGGTCGCGGGGCGCACGCCGCGCCACAACCAGAAGGACTCGGCGGCCTGCTCTACCAGCATGCCCAGCCCGTCAATTGACCGGGCGGCGCCCTGGCTATGGCCCCAACGACAAAAGGCAGTCGGCGTGTCGGCGTAGAGCATGTCGTAGGTCCATCCGTCCGGTGCCAGGCAGCCGTTGGGGATGGCCGGCACGCTGTTGCTCAAACCGGCCGACGTGGCGTTGATGATGAGGTCGAAACGCTCGCCGCCCAACGCATCGAAGCCGCGTGCCTGCGTGGGACCGAAGGGTGCAGCCAGCACTGCGAGCTGACTGGCCCTGGCCTCGGTCCGATTGGCGATGACCAGGC
>JBGSKP010000019.1:0-1678 GCA_041741175.1 Thiocapsa sp.
GCCAGGACCAAGGCCGCGTTGGACGCCGGCAGCTCGCGCTCCATCACGGCCGCCACCCCGGCACGGGTCTCCAGCAGCGCCATCAGCGCCATGGCGCTCGCCAGCGTTATCGCCAAGGCCGCAAGGCCCAGGATCAGCAGCAGACGGGCTTGGATGCCGGAGAACATCGAGGTGGATGCAAGGGATGTAACCATGGGCGAAAAGATTTGGAGGTGGGAGCGCCGACCTCCCGGGAGGGCGGACTTGCAGTCGCCGCCTTACGCTGGCCCAACGTCCAAGGCGTCGAGTTCACTCGACGATCGTGGGAGCCTACGCTCGATGCGCTGTCGACTGTCAAGCAGGTGAGGATATTCTCTCGCTTCGGTCCGGAGTGTTTCCCCCGCGTCCCTCAGGCGATCCAATCTTCCAGGGCGAGCAGTGGTACGCGGGAGAATTCATCGGTGTTATGAGTGACGAGAACCAATCCCCGCGCACGTGCGATCGCGGCGATCTGCAAGTCATATGGTCCGATAGGCGTCCCTTTCTTGGCGAGGTACGCCCGAATATCCCCAAAATACGGCGCAGCGTCGCTGGTGAAGGGCAAACTCGGTAACCAGGAAAGCAGAATCAGCAGGCGTTGGCGGTTTTCATCGGGACGGGCGCTCTTGGCGACTCCAAACCAAAGCTCTGCTTCGACAGGGACGCATATCCGCAGCTCGGCGAGGCCTGCCTCTCGAACCTGGGCCACGACGTTCGCATGGTTCTTCATCAAAGCGATGACTGTGTTGGTGTCGAGCAGGTAGGCCATTAGTCGAGTGACTCCCGCGGCGTATCGATACCAAGGTCGGCATCATCGATGTCGTCCGGGAACTCATTGCCGAGGGTGCCGGCGACCGCCGCCAAGAAGGATTCGGTTTCCTTGGATGAGCGTGCCGGCAGAACCTGTTCCCTGTGGTAGCGCTTCTCCAACTGCTGAATAAAGGCCAAGGCTTCCCGAGCAGCGGACTCCGGCAACCTCAGACTGTGCTCGTAAATGGCTTCTGGTAATGTCGGCATCGTTGGCCCTCTCCTCCGCCTTGGTGCGCTGTATGTGGATTCTACGGTCGTTTTTGTCCGCCGATGGGATATCGGAAACCGACCCATCTCATGCCGCCGCCGAGCGTCCGTGCGCATTGGATCGCTCGCACCGTTCGATACGGTGGTCGCGGAGGTGGACGCTGAATCCCTTGCCAAAGGCACCGCTAACCCTCTTTAGACTACTGAAAGGCTCCCGGTCAACCAGGTCTTGGGGAGCGGGAGGATCCCGTCCGACCGGGGCCGCCCGGGTCGAACAACCCTCGCCGGATCAATCGGCCGTCTCAGACAACCCCATCGCCTCCCGATAATGTCGGCGCTGGCTGTTGCGACCCAGACGGTCGGTGAGGGCCTCCCAGTCCGCTGCGGCGGCGCGCAGTCCCTCCTCGGGTGTTGCGCTCCCGGTCATGACGCGATCGAGCTGGTCTTCGAGGGCGGCGATATAGGCGCGATAGCCGGGCAGGCGCAGGTCGCGCGCGATCTGAGGTGCCGAGAGGCTGCAGCGCAGGACGTGCAGGTAATCCTCGGCCTGACGTTTTCCGAGCAGGCGCCGCCAGGGTGCCGGGTTGTCGAGGTGCGAGAGACGGTAGGGGTTGATGCCGGAGCTGCCGTCGAGTAGGTCGCG
>JBGSKP010000020.1:0-3815 GCA_041741175.1 Thiocapsa sp.
GTCCGCCGTTGGCGTGGGGGTTGGCGCTCATGCGCAGCGTGCCCTGGGGTGCCAGGGCGCGCAGCTCCGGAATCAGTCGACCGCTGGTGTCGAACAGTGTCTCGGGCTGGTAGCTGCGCATCCAGTCTTCGAGCTGCTTCAGATGCGCGGGGTTGTTGTGCATCCCGGAGAGCGGGACCTGATGGGCGCGCCAGAAGCCCTCGACCTTTTTACCGTCGACCTCGGCCGGACCGGTCCAGCCCTTGGGGGTGCGCAGGACGATCATCGGCCAATGGCAGCGGGTCGCCTCGCCGCTGGTGCGGGCCGCCTCCTGGAAGGCGCGGATCTGCGCGTAGCAGGCATCCAGGGTGGCCGCCATGGTCTGGTGCATGACCATGGGGTCGTCGCCTTCGACGAAATGCGGCGTCCAGCCATAACCGCGCATCAGATCGGCCAGCTCCTCGCGCGGGATGCGCGCCAGCAGCGTCGGGTTGTTGATCTTATAGCCGTTCAGATGAAGGATCGGCAACACTGCCCCGTCGCGGATGGGGTTGAGGAATTTGCTCGAATGCCAGGAGGTCGCCAGCGGCCCGGTCTCGGCCTCGCCGTCGCCGACCGCCACCGCAACCAACAGGTTCGGATTGTCGAAGGCGGCGCCGAAGGCATGGGAGATGGAATAGCCCAGCTCGCCGCCCTCGTGGATCGAGCCGGGGGTCTCGGGGGTACAGTGCGAGCCGATGCCGCCGGGAAACGAGAACTGCTTGAAGAAGGCCCGCATGCCCTCCTCGTCCTCGCTCTTGTTCGGGTAGATCTCGGAATAGGTGCCTTCCAGATAGACCGGGGCCAGCACGCCCGGGGCGCCATGTCCGGGACCGGCGAGGAAGATGGTCTCCTGCCGATGCTGAGTGATGATCCGATTGAGATGGACATACATGAAGGACAGGCCGGGACTGGCGCCCCAGTGACCGAGCAGACGGCTCTTCAGATGCTCCTCGCGCAGCGGCTCCTTCAGCAGCGGGTTGTCGCGCAGATAGATCATCCCGACTGCGAGATAGCAGCAGGCACGCCAATAGGCGTCGAGCCGGGCGAGTTGGTCGGGAAACAATGGCGTTGTTTCTGGCACGGTCTTGGTGTGGGTCACAGGATTTCGCCTCCGTCTCGTGGTTCAATATCAGTCACGCGTCAGATGTCTTGCGCGACACGGGCGTCGTGCATAACCCTGACCGCATGGGCGGCTGACTGCGTAGTCAGGCCATCCTGGCCTGACAGAATCAGGGCTGGATGCCCGAACTTCGCACGATTCGTCAGCGACTGGCCGGGACTATGTACGGGGCCGCGACACGCAAGGGCTGGACAAAAACGAACTCATTGCTGTCCCAGTCCGTAGAGTCGGCTTTTCGCCGACTCGAAGCGGCTGGGAACCGCTTCGTCTTTGGATAGCAATGATCGGCAGCAGTTTTCCAACGAATTCCCGACAGCCTATACAGGTGACATGACAGCGACGTGACGCCACGTCGACAACCTGGGGCTGGCCGACCGGCTCAACCGCACAGTCGGATCCTTGAAACGCGCTCGGCCCGCCCCGGCCGTTTTGATTCAGGCGCCGGCCGGTGCCGGACACTACCGCTGGCTCGGCACATCGCCGGGCCCAAGGAGAGCATGATGCCTGTCAAGCAAGTCATCACCGAGGGCGAGCGGCCCGTGAAGGTCTGGACCGACGAACTCGATCCCCACGCACGCACGCAGCTGGTGAACCTGTCCAAGCTACCCTTCATTCACCATCATGTGGCCGCCATGCCGGACGTCCACAGCGGTATCGGCGCCACCATCGGCAGCGTCATCGCCACCCGACAGGCGATCATCCCCGCCGCCGTCGGGGTGGATATCGGCTGTGGGATGGCGGCCGTACGCACCTCGCTCGGCGCCAACGACATCGACGAAAAATCGCTGAAGAAGGTCTTCGACCAGATCAGCCGCGATGTCCCGGTGGGTCGCGCGCAGCACAAGGATGAGCGCGCCCTCACCGAAGCCGCCCGGCCGTTCGCCGCCAAACTGGCCGAGATGACCGGCAAGCATCCGCAACTGCTTAAGGCATTCGGGCGCTTCTCCAACTGGGTCAACCAGATGGGTACACTCGGCGGAGGCAATCATTTTATCGAGGTCTGTCTGGACGAGACCGATCAGGTCTGGATCATGCTCCACTCCGGTAGCCGGGGCATCGGGAATGCCATCGGACACTACTTCATCGAGCTCGCCCGGCGCGACATGGAGCGTTGGCTCATCCAGCTGCCCGACCGAGACCTTGCGTACTTTCCGGAGGGCAGCGACCATTTCGCCGACTACGTCGACGCGGTGTCCTGGGCGCAGGCCTATGCGCGGGAAAACCGCGATCAGATGATGACGCTGATCCTCGCGGCCCTGGCCCGGCACCTGCCCGCCTTCGCGGTAACCCGGGAGGCGATCAACTGCCACCACAACTACGTGGAGCGTGAGCAGCACTACAACGAAAATGTCTGGGTCACCCGCAAGGGCGCGATCCGGGCACGCGAGGGCGATTTCGGGATCATCCCCGGCAGTATGGGCGCGAAGAGTTACATCGTGCGCGGCCGCGGCAACCCGGAGAGCTTCCACTCCTGCGCACACGGCGCCGGCCGACGCATGAGCCGCACCGCGGCCGAGCATCAGTTCACCGTCGCCGACCTGGCCACCCAGACCGCCGGCGTGATCTGCCGCAAGGACAAGGGTGTGATCGACGAAATCCCCAGTGCCTACAAAGACATCAACCAGGTCATGGCCAACCAGGCGGACCTGGTGGAGGTGGTGCATACCCTGAAACAGGTGGTGTGCGTGAAGGGCTAGTGCGGTGCGATGCTCCGCAAATCGCCGGAGCCGATGACCTAGCCCCGTGCTTCCCTTCACTGATCAGGCGCATAGTCTGCGCATCACGCGCTTCATCCGAATCGTCTTTTACCGGGACCGATTCCAAACGCGCGATGTAATCAGCGAGTAGCCCATGCTCTTTCGCTCCCGCGACCTCCAATGCACGGCAACAGGGGACGGACTGATGCTTGGACCAATGTGCCTGACCTCTTAGGCGCTGACCGTCATCAGCCCACTGCCGGCGCGCACCGTCACCACGAATTCTTTGTAGCCGCCTCCCAGCCCTTCTGCGCGATCGAGTCTTGGCTTCTCTGTTGCGGCGATTTTGTAAACAACACCAAACACGGACTGCCCAAGATCACCGTGGGCAACGATATCGCATTTGGCGGATCCATCTGCGCTTCGCTTGTGCCAACGTAGCGCATAACCCGGAACATCCGTAATCGGTCACCCCCCTCGTCGCCAAGCGCCCCGATCGGGGTGATCAAGAATGCGCCGGCAATGGCAGTGGTGGCGCCTGCAAGCCTTGGCGGCGCTGGCGGATGACCTCGGCGAGATAGGGCCAAGGCGAGCGACCACGCTTACGACAGGTTTCGATGACGCTGGCGAGATTGGCGAAGGCGCGGGTTCCCTCGTCGGTACGGGTGCCCATACCGATGCGCCGGGCAATCACCCAATGCCGCAAGGCGCGTTCCGCCTCATTGTTGGTCAACGGCAAGTCGGGATGATCGAGCACCACCCAGAAGGTGTCCCAATCGTTGAGCAACTCGCGCGCGAGCGCACGCGTCTTCTCATGACGCGAGTTGGCGTGGTGTTCACAGGCGTCGAGGAGCGCCTTGAGCAACGCCGCATGCTGTGCACGCAATCCTCCGGCGGGCGGGGGTGCGCCGCTGCGCACCGCATAGACCGCCGCGATCACCGTTTCGAGCACCCGCAGCAGGTGGGCGCCGAAGCGT
>JBGSKP010000021.1:0-12961 GCA_041741175.1 Thiocapsa sp.
GGCGCCATCGCCGCGCTGACCCGACCCTTGCGCCGCACCCCGGCCCCCGAGCCCTTTGGCGCCGACGCCCCAGCCATTACCGTCTTCTTCTCCGCCCTAAACGAGGAAGAGAACGTCGTCCGACGGCTGGACAATATCTTCGACACCGAGTACGACCCCGCCAGGGTCCGGGTCATCGTCGTCTCTGACGGCTCCACCGACGCCACCGCGGAGCGCACCCGCGCATACATCGAGCAGCACCCCGACCGCCGCGTGACCCTGGTGGACCTGCCCGAGAACAAGGGCCGGGCACATGCGCAGAACAGCATCCCCGCCCTTGCGGACACCGAAATTGTGGTGTCCACCGACGCGGACGCGACCTTCCAACGGGACACCCTGCCTAAGCTGATCGCCCCGTTTCGGGATCCCCAGGTCTCCGCCGTGGGCGCGGTGGTCGTCTATCAGGACCGCGGAAACTCGTCCGTGGCCTATGGATACGGCAAGTACCGCAAGGTCGAGCGCATGCTACGCTCCTGGGAATCCGAGCTCGGGATCCTGGTCAAGGTGGACGGTCCGTGCTTAGCCTATCGTTTGAGCATCTGGGAGGAGATCAGGCCCTTCGAGGACGTTGATCAGGTGATCTGCCTCTGGGCCAAGATCAAGGGGGTGCGGGCCGTCCAAGCAGACGAAGCCATCTGCTACGACTGGGCCAACCAGACTCCTGCCCAAGAAGTTAAGCAGCGGGCACGCATGACACGCAAGGCGCTGCTCTCAACTTTCAACCGATGGGGGCCGAGGGAAACGCTCGCGCACCCCGGCTTTACCTTAGCCCTATGGCTCCACAAGCTCGTCCGTTTCTTCTCGCCGGTCTTGGTCGTCGTCCTCGTCGCCAGCGGCTCCGCAGCTTTCGGTGCCCCGTTCTTGGCAGTCGGCGCCGCCGTGGGAGTGGGCGCCGCCGTAAGCAGCCGACTCAGGCAGGGTGTCATCGCTTTCTACTGGGCTCAGGTATCGTTTTTTCGCGGACTCCAGTCCTGGGTCCTGGGCGATCGAACCGGGAGCTACACACCCACCCGGAAGGTTGGCGCGCCGCGCTGAGACGTGCCTGCATCGCGCGGAACCCTCCTAGCGCGCGAACTAGGACACTCGCCCGACTCAAACGGACCAAAGGCGCGTTACAAGCCGGCCATCAGCCAGTACCTGAATCACACTGCAGGCAGTCCCCACATCATGAGCACGCGCAACTTCATCCTGGAGGCACCGGTAAGTTCGGGACCACATCCCTGTATTACTCTCTAGCGGAGCACCCTCAAGTCATTACATCTTCACCGAAAGAGCCGGCATTTTTCTCCTTCGTTGATAAGGATCTATCCAAAATACGCGAGGAAGAGCGGATCGCTTATAACTCGACCGTCAAGACACTGGAGGGATACGAAGCCCTCGAACTTCCAGGCATACGATGAGGCATCTCCATGCTAGCGAACGAAGCGATTTGGTTCCGAAACATCTTGCGAACCATACCGCAGGAGCAATTATCCCCGGTGTTGAATATCGGTAGCGGTTCCGAGCAATTCCGACGGACCAAACAGCCGCATATCCAGCGGCATATCATCGACCCCTTGACCGATTCAGGGGTCAGGATCATCCATATCGACATCCGTCAGGAGGAAGGGATTGACATCTCCGGGGATATCTACGACCCCGACGTACAAGAGCAACTCCGCGATGTTGGCGCGAAGACATTGTTTTGCTTCAATATCCTTGAGCACCTGGAGGATAGGGCGCGCTTTGCCGACGTGTGTGAGTCTCTCCTTCCAGACGGAGGCATGATTGCGGTCAGCGTTCCCCATTCCTTTCCCTACCACGCCGACCCGATTGATACACTCTATAGACCGACGCCAAATGAGCTTTCACTTCTATTCCCAAACCTTCACCTCATTGATGGAGAAATCGTAGAGTGTGAGTCTTTCGGTGCTCAATTGGCGCAATCCCCAAGGAAACTCGCGGGGTGGCTCATGAAGATATTCGTTCCGTATACTGGCTTGCGTCACTGGCGTTCCGCAGTAGATCGCAGTAGATGGCTCTTCCGTCCCTATCGCATTACCTGCGCCATATTGACTAGGAAGACAGATATGGACTAAGGCCGAGTAATAACAACACGACTTATCATCGCGAGACCAACCCGACTTTTTACGATAGAGCCTGCGGCTTTGTGCCCTACGCGTGTCGGCGCCAATCCATAGCCCACTTGTGGTTCAAAGTCAAAGGGCTAACGTACTTTGGCTTAGCGGAGTGAAATGATCCGGATACTCGAACGACTTGGCCCGCTGAAGCACACTGCGATTGAATGCCACCCTGATGCTGCAGAGCGGAATCCTGATACCGTTCTGTTAAGTCTACACGGTAACACGATCCTAGATCCGCAGTTGACCGCTTCGTGCCACATGCAAGGGTTTGCCGACATGAAGCCTCGCCCGCAAGGTAATGTCCGCTACGGCCCCTGGAGCGCGCCCCGCGCGGCGTCCGACTGCCCTGCAACTCGTTGCCGTAGAACCACGACGACGCTTCGTCGCGCCTCGGCCAGTTTGGAATCAAGGCACCGCGCAGGACTCACTCCCGCTCCAGCGGCCGTTCAACTTCCGGATCTTGGGGTTAACCAAGATGGGAAATCCCCCCGGCTCTGCCGGGGGACCAGGCCAGTTTGACATTTCCGGGATTCGAGGACGTTGGCACGACGCTCCAGGCGAGCTTAGACCCCCCTGATCAGGAGCGGCAGCCGTGTCTTTGTATCGGCACTGCCAGGCGTTTGAGCGTGGCACTGTTCTCGAAGCCGGTCTGAACCGATCGCGATTAGGCCCCTTTGAGGGGCCAGCGATCGAAAGCCCCTGGCTCTGCCGGGGGATCGTTACTAGTCCACTGAACTTTGGCATGCGCGGAAGCACGCCGTCGAAAACCCTGGCGACTGGAGACGTCGGCGATTGAAAACGTCGGCGACGCATGGTGTCGCGCTCTTGCCCTCCAAACCGGCAACCCTAAATTGCGCCTCACTCCAAAAACTGACCCAGCGGAGAGCCAGTACAAAAAGTTCCAGGGATAAGTAGTTAATGCTGGAGAAAAAAAAGAGATCGCAAGGACGAGGGTCATGACTAGAACAGGCAGGACAGCGAGGCGCCGCAGTTCTCCACTAGCTCCTCTTGCTGTATTCCACGCAATCCAATAAACCCAGAGAGAAACCACCACGAAAAATGCGCCGCCCATACCGAGAAGATAAATCGACGACACATAAAACGAGTCGATAAAAAATACGCCACTCTCTTCCGACCCGATTCCCGCCAATCCGTCAATGTCAACGTCCGAACCCTCAACCTCCGCTCCGAACCTCCCGACGCTGCCCACGCCATTGCCAATGATCAATGATTTAGGGCTCTTTAACGTTGCTGCCAGGTAGCCCGACCAAATTGACAAACGGGGATTGTCCTGAAGGTCGACGAACCGATCCTGGTAAGTCGTCAATGTCAGCACCGCAGAACCGATTACAACTGCGCCAATTAACACAACTAGCCTGCCGCGCCTTGTCAGAAAGACGCTCCACGCAATCACGCCTAGCCCGAGGGCCAACAGAGCCGATCTACTCTGACTCAAGGTGAGCACGACCATAAAGACCGTTATGGTGAAAACGAACCAGAGCCGGTTGCCTCCCGCGTCCTCCAACCGGATAAGGTACAACGCCACCAACACACCCAGAGCCATGAACCAGCCTAAGACATTAGCAGCTGTAAAATACGAATTCAGTCGGTTCGGAAAGGTTTGGAAATCTACCAAATTGCCCTGCCAGATTCCTTTGAAACTTTCGTGAATCAGGAACGTGGGGTATATGGTGTGAACGAGCGCTATGACCGCAACGACCACCATCGCGAGCAGTAGAATCTGGCCATAGCTTTTCCAGTATTGCGGCCAATTGAGCAGCGCAATCCCGCACAAAAGCCCGAGCGCAGGGAATAGCAGATAAGGGCGTAAGCCCATCACCGCTTTGACCGGTCCAACGCCGTTTGCCAGCGCACTCGCCAGAACGAAAACCGAAAACGCAGCCAAAGCGGAAACCGCGACAATTACAGGCTTGCGGTACGCTAACTTTGACTGCGTATAGAAAATGCCAGCGAACAAGACAATGAACATCAGTATCGCAACCAAGTCCTTTGACAGTGTCGGCCACTGGAGATCCATGCCGGCCACTTCAACCACTGCGAACATGGACTTGTGGTACATGAATACCGGAATAAGCCCTACAAACGCCAACGCCGCTACGGCTGGACGGAAGAACAGGAGCGCCAGGGGCACAATCATGGCGGGAATTACGATTGCAAACTCTTCCATACCTTAACTCGTTCACGGAAGCCGACTCAACAACCACCAGCAAAAAGCTGATGGGTTGAAGTTACGGACTGAAAGTCCGGATACGGGTCGAATAGACCCGTTTGGGGTCACCGCGTTCGGAAGTTGTCGTCTGTCTTGGGCCCATAATAACGCCTCGCAGATCTGGCTGATCAGTTTTAGGGTCTTGAGCGAGACATTTCTTTCCGGAACCTGATCGCGATACTTCGTAACGAAAACAGTGCGGTACTGAACTTTATAAACCGTATGGCTACCGTACCGATAGTTCATCGCTCTCGCCTACCCTTGCAATAGGCTTCAAAGATAACTCTGACCGCCCAAAGGCGGTGGTTTTAACCTTACTTCGGACAATAATAACAACACCAGCCAAGTTATCGTGGAGAAACCCGAACGGCTCTTAACTTCCCAAAGCCAAAGCAAATTCTGGAAAGCCAGGCCGGACGCCGTGGCGATTGCTGCTCCCAAGGGGCCCAAAATACGGGTATCAAAACACGCCTAAACCGATGGCCAGAAGCGCCGCCGGCAGGACATTGCTCCGCAGAGCAGCTTCATGACAGTTGTACTCATAGGAACCTACCGTAACAGCATAGCAGGTTTTGAGCCGAACCCGTCATGCTGCAGGTCGCTGCGTCGCTGCCCTCGACTGATCCGTTCTCGCTCACCGGCGCCAGCCGGCCTGGCAGGCGGGCGGCTGGAGTTCTCGGTCGAGTGCGGATGGTCGAACACCATGCGGACACTGTGCGCCAGACGTCGGATGGTGGCGTGTCGCCTTGATGACGCTATTAGCGAAGCGCCTTAGGCACTGTAAACAACTGGCCGATTGGCTCATATTGTGCCATGTTATCTGCATGGTTGAATCGGCACTGATTGAGCGCGTCAGGCGGAAGTTACAGCGCTTGAAAAGCGTGCTGGACGAGCGTGGCCGTCGGCACTGGGCGGTTTGTGAAGCACTGGAACTCGGTCACGGCGGGATCCGTGCCGTGGCCCAAGCCACCGGTTTAGGCGAGCGCACGATCCAACGTGGACCAGCGATACTTGGAAAAGCTCCTCTTTGAGCGGTCACAGACTGCGGGGCAGAACACTAGATCAGGTACACCTAATATTAGCCGTGCTTGATCCGATTGCCCGATTACCCTGCCCTGCTATCCGAAGTGCCTAGGTCTCGCCACGATCGCGCGTATAGCTGTCGACTCGAGAGCGCCGCAATAGCAGTTGATATGAGATCCCTACGCCACATGTCTTTCAGACTACCACACTGCATCGGTTTTGCCATGCGCTCTGCGTTCATTGTCGGATTGCTGATCAACAGCCATGGACTGGCCGCAACGAATCACGAGTTGTTTATCGTATGGGGCCCAGAAGGCCACTGGCCAGGCGAACTCACCGTCGATGGCGGCACTTTCCAGAGAACCAACACCTATTCGTTCGAGCACAGCAATAACGACAAATTACTTTCAGCCGACCACCGCCGAGTCGTCTGGCAATCGTTCGCCGGAGGACAGTTCGACGGAATTCACTTTGTTGTCGAAGCGGATACCCACACGGTATTTCATCTAAAGACGCCTCATGTCGAGGGTGATTTCGGGTTAGCCGACTTCCCAGCGGACACTGACCGGGAAATACTTGCCCGAGGCCCAGATCATTTCTTGATATTCGGCCGGGGTGATCCTGGTTTTGGTCCGAAGCGTCCCCGATCTGAGCGTCCGATCCCGGATCCGATCGAAGGGCCTGAGCCTATCGACGCTGTTTCGCTGCCCCCCGGATGGTGGCTTCAGCCTAGTACCCTGTCAATCTCCGTCTCGAATCCTTTCTCCCGCGATACCATTGTCCGCCGAGTGCGTCGCGGCGATGGTCGCTTATACCTACAAGTCGATTTCGGCGCCCAGTTCCGGGGTGAAGCTCAAGTCGATTACGGTGATCAGGAGCTTGACCGGCGGACTGTAGCAGGGTCGCTTTGGCTGTCCCTCGTACCACGGATCGGACGGCTCGCGATCGAGGTCAACGGCCCGGACGGAGCACGGATCAAGCTGTCTGCCCCGACAACCCTCGTCGAAACCAGGGGACCTCATCTTTACGTCAACAATGCGCCATTCTTGGTCAAGGGTACGCTACCCCGCGACATGAACGAAGCCGATGCGGCGTACCTTAAGGAGCTTGGAGCCAACACCTTGCGCGGCTGGCAGCCGCCCGCGAATGCATCCCCTCCCGGCTTCATGTGGATTGCGATGGTCGGTCAAGGGCCGTCTCACATTTGCCGAGAATCTCAATCACCGGACGAGCTTCATTCTAAGGTTGCGATCTACCTCGAACATCTGCGACGCCGTGTGCCCCCTGTGCTCGACAGCGAATATCTCTTGATTGCCCAACTCGCGAACGAGCAGGGCGGCTCCGCTGACCCCTGGAGCGATACGTACGTAAACAACTCCAAAAGCTGCCTCGACGATCTGCTAGCGCACTGCTGCAATGAAGTAAAAGCCCTAAACCCGGCCGCC
Organism: Thiocapsa sp.; assembly: GCA_041741175.1. Taxonomy (GTDB): domain Bacteria; phylum Pseudomonadota; class Gammaproteobacteria; order Chromatiales; family Chromatiaceae; genus Thiocapsa. The sequence continues at coordinate 6,861 of JBGSKP010000021.1, forward strand.
ATTTGCGGATACTCGAATAATATGAAAGGCTACCGCGCTCCGCGTTTTTTGGAAGTCTATGAGCACAACTCTTTCCTCGACTTAGATCACTCCTACTCTCCAACCATAACCACATTTGCCGAGTATCAAGGAACCGATTCGGAAAATGGCTGGCGACCTTGGGTTATGAGCGAGTTTGGGGCTAACGTCTATATGCCGGAAGCCTACCGTTTCGGGCCCCAATTTCCTGTCCTCGAAAAAATTCACGCTTGGAACTACCCGCACCGTTGGCGTCAATATCTGTCCGCCGGGGTGAACGGCGGAACCTCCTATTGCCTCTATGATTACGATCCTGAGAAGACAAAGACGCAGGTCGGCAACGGATGGGACGAAGGTTTCAGCCAATTCGGCGCGATGACGTTCGACCGGCAACCGAAGCTGGCACTTTGGGAGTTATGGCATCTATGGCGGGATTTCGAGATCAAGCCGGTAGATTCCGATTTGCAGGTTACCTACGTTCGTGACACACCCACAGCTGACGGCGTGCTCACGCTGGAGGCGCCTGGGTTTGAGCGGAAACTAGCGGTTGCCGATTTCGCGCTTCCCGAATCCCGCCGTGTGCGAGTAGAGGGTCTGCCCGTTAGCTTCCGCTGGCGACTCGACTATACAACCAACGGAGGTCTCCCCATGGTTGCCACCGGGGCTTGGCCGCGCCAGGCCGAGGCAGACATGTTTCTTGAGCGACTCAAGTCCAGAGAGACTTTCCCGTTCTTAAGGGAGTTATTCGACGCTCAGGTCATCTCTTCCGAAGGACGTACGGACGTCAGCACACTCCGCGAGATGGAACGGGAGGACGGCATCGTTCCGGTTGTCCTCCGCAAGCCGAACGGGGTGGCGTATCTGACGGTGTTCGATCGGCGGCGACCGAATGAGGGTTGGTATCGCAAAGGCGTGACCGTTGAGCTCAACCTTAGAGGAAGCGTGGTGCAGGTTGACCCATTGAGCGGAGAGCCAAACGGCGACCCGGTGGAAGTTGAAGACGTATCCGTAGGTCTTCGTTTTAAGAATCTCAAAGTCCCCTACTGGCCGGCGCGATACACAGATCGAGCGAAAGTACCAATCGATTTCCCGGTGTATCGAATTACACCACCTTAGGATCATGGCAATAGGGGAGACCTGGACTCAGGGTCACAGTCAAGGTCAGGCGGTTGGCCGAGAATACCAGTCTGGGAACCGACGGCAACGCCGCCCCGCATTTCGCGATAGGTGGACGGGGGAAAGGCGGACTCTATGGTGAGCCGCCCGATCTGACCGTGTTGGAGAACGGCGATCACGTCTAGTCGACCGATTATCGCCGAATCTATTCGACGATCACCCAGCGTTGATGGGGGGCTGACGACCTGTGGTAGGAACGGTTTCCGGCGAAGGATTGAGTTTGATTGACCGTCAGGCCGTGGAGGAATGCGCATTCGGCGGTGGGGTTGGCCGGGGCTTTAATCGAACTTCAAGCGATCCGTAAAGGCTGAGTATTCCGCAATCACGGTGGCTCTGCGGGGTTGGATTGGCGAGTAATACGGTTCGCATAGGATGGCGAGCTTGTCCGTTCGGTTTGTGATGGGACATCGAGGATTTCCACGGCGCATTCCAGGGCGAACATCGCAGCGTCGGATGGGATTTGTTTGATTTGTGGCCGTGAGCGCTCGGACGGGGCCGAACGGCTGGTCGGACATGGGTGTTTCGTGTGTCCTAAGGGCACCCAGGTCGGCATGGGATACCGTCCTACTTCTGCTGGGGGCGGAGCCTTAGCTAAGACTGACCCGGACCGGACCCGGAACCGGACCGCCCGGGATTTCGGTGCAGACCGGATTGCTCGTGCGCCGTGGACCGGCCCGCGCGGCTTCACGGCGGCGAGGTGGGCTCGAAAATCGTCTGCTCTATTCCCGATTTCCATCGAATCCGACCGGCACCTATCCGTTCAGGTCTGTTGCCAAGTCGACCGTGTTTCAGCGCGCACGCGGATTAGGGCCTGCCGCGCTTCCAGATCGCCAGGGTATTGAATCCCAATCGCTGTTTAACCCGATATGCTGCTAGCAAGTTGTGGCAACCCACGGCCAGAGAAGTGGCGATGGCAGCCCCCATAACGCCGTAGAACGGGATCAGGATCAGCGCAACTCCGATCGCGAAGGGGCCCGAGATCAGGACCACGTTGCGCAAATCACGTTCGTGCCCGGTCATCGACAGCAGGAAGCCGACCGAGCCTGTCACGACATTCACGAGTTGTCCCACGGCCAGGATGACCAGCAGAGGAGCACTGCTGCGATAGGCATCACCGAACCAACCCATGATCCAGCTCGGAAAAACGCAGATCAGTAGGATCACGGGCAAGGCGAACAAGGTCATCAAGCGCGTTGCTCGCAGAGCGAGTCGTTCCAGCTCGGCGTGCTTGTGTTGCGCGTAAAGCGCGGCAAAGCGCGGAGCGACCACCAGATTGACGGCGATCAGGATAAAGCTCACCAGCATCGCCGTACGCTGGGCGACGGCCAAGTGAGCGACCTCGTCGGCCGGAACCCAGACTCCGGCGATCAACTGCCCGGACCACTGCACAGCCAGAGCCAACAGCATCACGATCCAGAGCGGGAAGCAGCTTGCCCAAAGGAGTCGCGCGTCAACTCGACTTCTCTCGGCCGTTGGTCGGGCTTGGCGCCACCAGATCGAACCCAAAGCGAGTGCCACTGCCGCCAAAACCGTAAAGAGAATCGCCGCCGCCACCGCGGTATCGAGACCCAAACCCAGAAGCCCAAATGCGGTACCGAGGGGGATGGCGATGGAGAGGATCACAATGGATTGGGTGGTCCGTCGTATCGCTTGGAGTTGATGCGCCACGAGCATCGTCAGACCTAGTAAAAAGACTCCTGGTGCGAAACCTATCAGGACAAGACCGAATGCGGGCTTCTTGAAGATGTGCTCGGCGATCCAGGGAGCCGTTAAGTAAAGGGCGACCGACAGCAAGGCCAAGAAGGCACCGGACCACCGGAGCGCCGTCGCGGCGACGGCGTTGATCGCCGGCCAGTCGCTGTCTGCATGATGGGCACCGATAAAGCGCAACAGGCTTTGATTCAAGCCAAGCAAGCCGACGGCGGCGAGAACAGTGACGACGGTCAGCCCTAGAAAAAAGAGGCCCGATTCGGCGACGGGCATGAAGCGCGCAACAACGAGGCTCATGATGAAGGCCGAGATCGCGCCGAGTCCTCTCACGACGAACGCCGAGAGCGAGCTTCGGAACAACTCGCTTTGGACGAGGCGGCGAATCGCTGGCGGTGGGGTTAGAGTAGCCACGGAAAAGGCCGATATAAGACGACAAGGTCCATTTTGGGTCCGCCCAAGCTGGTGTTGAAACGGCCGGCGAGCGGACAGGCCGGATTGGAGAAGCCTGCGCCCGTATTCTACGCAAGCCCGACGCCCTTCGTCGAGCCGGGCATGGCCACGGGCGCGACCGAAGAAAGGGGTCAGATGAAGAACGAATAAAAAACAAGGAACAGGGGTCTAGACTCTTGCCTTACGCTAAGAAACGCGGGGTCTTGAAAAACGACATTTGCACCAGCGCCGTTTGGCGGATAACAAGAAAAGTGATGAGGCCCCATTGGTGGTTTGTCGTCCGTGCGTCTCTTTAATCAGTATCGGATCAGCCGCTAGGCCGCATGGCGAGCTTTTGCGGTCGGTGCCGGGATCGAATCACCGCTTGATCGGCATGCTTCGATCCAGGCGGATTGGGCATCTTCCAGCTCGCGGACTGCCTCCGCCGCCGTCTCTCCGAATGCCGCGCATCCGGGAAGGTCTGGCGCGATGGCGATAAAACCTTGATCGTCGTCGCTCCAGAAAACCTCGATGAGATACTTGGTCATGCGTCTTCCCCATACTTGCGAATCATCGCGGCCAATTGATGCGCTGCGAGGAAAAGGGGCCCTTTCTCGATGCTCTCGTTGTCTTGCCCTGCCGACGGCGGCCTTCGCCTTCTCTGACCACAGGGCCGGCTTCTTCGATTCAGTGACGAGGCGATATCCAGGTTCGCTTGCCCTGCGGCCTGCGGTTTTGCACCCGCGAAACTCACAACCCTTATTACCCAAACGCCGCTCCGGGGCACTACAAAGGTGTACGAGCAACTCCATTGGCTGGACTTCAACAAGCAAGTTAATCAGCCTGTTACGGCATACGGTCAGGTCTCCAATTGCACACCTTGCCAGTCCAAGGGGGTCACGTGGGGTCCGGGCTCGAATCAATCGGGCAAATGGGGCACCCTGTTTTTGGAGGGTCCGCTTGAACTCTCGCGAAGACCTGACGTCGCGCTTCGCCCTTGGCATTGCCGTCAAGACACCTCGTCGTGAGTTCCGATATCGAGCAACAGGATCACGTCCTCACCGCTTTCCGCGTCGGTCTGTAGTGCACAAACACTCGACAATCGTAACCGCAGGAGCATGCCCATAACCCCAAAAGGCTGCCGCTCAACTTGTGCGTTCCGAGTTCGGCTGAAAAAACGTCCGTCTGCAGATTCCGGAGCACCCCATCGATATTGCCTTGCAGCGTTCTGTCTCGCTTGACCAGCTTGCGGTAAGCGCGACGAAACTTGGGCGTGACGACGAGCGGTCTCATTCGGCATCCGCGAGGGTCCGGTGGAGATCATTGATGGCGTCCTCGGCTGGCTGGGCCTTTAACTTTCCCTCATGAAACCTCGCGATTGACCGTCGCGCGTCCGTAGCCATCTCGTCACGTCGTGCCTCGTTTTGACGGTGACGCAGGATACCAATCAGCATCTCGCGCTGGTCGGGCGGCAACTGCAGTGCGATGTTGATGACTTCATCCAAGGTGACGCGGCTCAACATCGTTAAATTCCTCCCGACAGTGTGACGGAGGAAAGGGGCCAGAGCCGAATGGCGCTAACTTAGCGCCATTCGTGCCTGGCCCCCGATGTGCTTAACCGCGGGGGGCAGGGCGTGCTGAGTCCGCAGGACGGATTGGCTTAAACGATCGCCATCCGCCGGCTGCAGCTGATCAGCGGGGCTTCGTTTCGGCGACGGTCTCGCCGTCGGGGACCCTCACCGGCGGGACGCTGGCAAGACGCCTTGCGCGCCTGGCGAATCTCCGGTCATCGAACGTATAGAGCACCGCACAGTGGGCGCTTCCAGTCAGATGCAGTGCGTCCGCAAAGTCCATGCCCTGGGCGGCGAGGGGTAGTGCGGCCGCGACGCGCTCCGCCTCTTCCGTGTTCACATGTCCGAGCCCCAGCAGGTGCTCGAAGACACGGACGAGCTGGCTTGAATCAAATCGGTAGAAGGCCCGTAGCACCCAGTCCAACTCAAGGACCACGGTGATGGGTACGAACAGGCTTGAGCTCTCGGTCATGATCCGCCGGGCGATCGGGCGCTGCTTGGCCGCCTCCGGATCGCCCGGGTCATCGACGTAAAAGCGGGCGAGGATGTTGGTATCAAGGGCGATCATCGTCCTGATTCCGCATGGCCTCCGCGACGTCGAAATCGGCCAGCCGGCGCTCTCCCGGGAGGTCGCAGCGCAAGAGTCCGTAACCGTCGTCCGCACGCGACGGGGGAATGGACTTGCGGAGCCGGACGCGGATGCTATCGCCCTCCAGCTCGAAGTCCAGCTTGCTGCCGGGGGCAATGCCCAGCCGGCGCCGGATGGCAGCAGGAATTACGACTTGACCCTTATCGGAAACAGTGACGGCGGACATCTTCGTGCACACGATCTCTTACCAGGTAAGACAGAGTCTACACCAATCAAATGGCTTGGCAAGCGGGACTGGATGGTCGCGCCTAATCGGCGCCTATGCCGCCCCACAGGGTATCGACCGGGCTGACGCGGCCGTGCTGCGAGTCCATCCAGCCTCGCGGAAGGACTCGCTCGAGGAGAAAAGGAGCCAGGTTCGAATGGCGCTAACTTAATGATATTTATATTAAAGATTAGCTACTTAAAGCGCAAGCAACACAAGCGGGGGGCGACCCGAACACCGTTCCGGGTGGTTTCGGCGCATGGAACCGCCAGCAATGTCGCGAGCCGGCGGCGGAGGGGGCGGGCAAATCGCTGTTTTATAGGGATTCCGGCTTAAGTTAGCG
>JBGSKP010000022.1:0-5214 GCA_041741175.1 Thiocapsa sp.
GCCGACCCTGGAGCCGCCCGACTGCGCACGGCAACTCCTGGCGGAGGCCAATGCAGGCGAGGTCGCACTCCTGCTCGGACGCGAGAGTTCCGGCCTGAGCAACGAGGAGCTGGCGCGCTGCCAGTATCTGGTGCATGTCCCGACCAATCCGGATTTCAGCTCGCTCAACCTGGCTGCCGCCGCCCAGGTCTTTGCCTATGAGATCAGACGCTGCTGGCGCGAGACTCACCACGCACCGGCCACCGAGAGCCCGCGCGACCTCGCCACGGCAGCCGAGCTCGAGGGCCTGCATCAGCACCTGGCTCAAACTTTGCTTGATATCGGCTTCGGCGACCCGGACCAGTCCCACAAACTGATGCTGCGCTTGCGCCAGATCTTCAATCGGGCGCGCCCGGATCGGGTCGAAATCAACATCCTGCGCGGGATCCTAAGTGCGGCCCAGGGACGCAAGACGGATCGGCGTCCATCCGGCCCAAGCGTCTGAACGACCTGAGGGAAGACCTGAGGGACGACCAGAGCCGTCAACCGCTCCCAGAGACCAGAGACCAGCGTCTATGTTCGATCGACTGAAGGAAGACATTGCCTGCGTGTTCGAGCGCGATCCCGCGGCGCGCACCGGTTTCGAGGTCTTCACCACCTATCCGGGCCTGCACGCCGTCTTCGTCCATCGGCTCACGCACCGACTATGGAAGCGTGATCTGAAATGGCTCGCCCGCGTGCTCTCCAACCTGGCGCGGCTCTTCACCGGCATCGAGATCCATCCGGGTGCGGTGATCGGGCGACGCTTCTTCATCGATCACGGCATGGGGGTCGTGATCGGCGAGACCGCCGTGATCGGTGATGACTGCACCCTCTACCACGGGGTTACCTTAGGCGGCACCACCTGGCAAAAAGGCAAGCGCCATCCAACGCTTGGACGCGATGTCGTGGTCGGCGCCGGCGCCAAGGTGCTCGGTCCGCTGCTGATCGGCGACGGTGTGCGTATCGGTTCGAATGCGGTCGTGGTCAAATCGGTCCCCGCCGGCGCCACAGTCGTCGGCGTGCCGGGGCGCATCATTGAGCCGGCCGAGGACGCAGCGACCCGTCGCCGCGCCGATACCGCCAAACGCATCGGCTTCGATGCCTACGGCGCGACACGTGACGCACCCGACCCGGTCGCAAACGCCATCAATCGCATGCTCGATCACATCCACCATATGGATCAGCGGATGGAGCAGATGTCGCAGGCACTGGAGACCCGAGGCATCATGCGGCATTTCGAGCATGATGCCACGCTGGACGCCGTACAGATGCCACCGGCCACCGACTCGGGCGCAGCGCCGCAGGACCCCGGCATGATCAGGTCTCGACAACAGCCCTAACGCCTCCGGCGCCCCGGCAACCGTGGCCGCGCGTCCCCGGCGGATCCGCTCACTCGCCAACAAAACCTGCCCTGCCAGGCGCGATTAAGTCATAAAGCCCGCATGGATTAATTGATCGCCGTTGTCGGGTACCGTATGATATTGCTAAACCATGATATTCAGGAGCGAGCTGGACGTGAGACTGACGACGAAGGGCCGCTATGCGGTGACCGCGATGCTTGACCTGGCCATCCATCAGGGCCACGGCCCGATTGCGCTGGCGGACATTGCCCAACGGCAGGGCATTTCACTGTCTTATCTGGAACAACTGTTCGCCAAGCTGCGGCGACGCGCCCTCGTGACCAGCGTACGCGGGCCCGGCGGCGGCTATAACCTGGCCCGCCAGGCGGCCGACATCCATATCGCCGAGGTCATCGCGGCGGTGGACGAGAACGTCGACACGACGCGGTGCGGCGGTGCGCACAACTGCCAGAACGACGGCCCCTGTCTGACGCATGACCTCTGGCATGATCTGAGCGACCGGATCTACGACTACCTCAATCGGATCAGCCTACAACAGCTGGTGGACCGTCGCGACAGCGACACGAGCGCCCGCCCCGGCACCACCTGCAGCGCGGTGGACGTGAAGCTCGGCGTGCAACGCATCGTCGCAAACGCCTAAGAAAACAGTCGATCGGCTGACGACACTCAATCAGCTTGCCTTGGGTCACCCGCACGCACTAGCATTCGGGTTCGAATGCTGGATCGCGGGCCGAGGCACTCTATTGTTGTCGACACTCTCCGCCGTATCGGACGGCCGAACGAATTATTTCGATCTGTTCAATCTGCCGATCGGGTTTTCGGTGGATCCCACGCGTCTCTCCGAACGCTATCTCACGCTCCTGGATACCGGCCAGCTGACGTCTTTTCGGGACGGCGCGGCAGGCATCGCCGTGCCGACGCGCCCACCGGTCGAGATCGAGCTGGCATACCGAACGCTGCTCGATCCCCTTGCCCGCGCCACCTACTTGCTCGACCTGCTGGACGGCCACCAACCGCCGAGCCATCCCGACCGACACACCCATCTCGGGGCCGATCTGATGGCCGAAATGGAGCTTCGCGACAGCCTCATCGAGGCCACCAATCGGCCGGATCCGGCCGCCACGGAGGCCAGTATCCTCACCCTGCTCGCCGAGCAAGGGGCATCGTTGGAAAAGGATCTGGAGCGACTCCTTGACGATCCCTCGCAGCGCAATCGCGATGCGGCACGCGAAATCCTGCGCCGACTCAAGCTCGTCGGCAACTATCGCCGCGATGCACAGGATCGCCGGGCGGCCGATGCGCCGCGCCCCTGATCAGGGCCCGCGCCGTGGCGGCAGGCCGCTGGAACCTGAACAACGGCCGGGTCAGACTCAGAAGGGGCGCGCGCCTGAGGTCATCGGCTCAACACTGCTCCCAGGGCAGACCACGGAAGCGCCAGCCGCCCTGGCTACTCCTGTGATGCTGATCGTCCAGATCTCCCTCGAATCCCTCGTCGACATGGTAGACGGCCTTGAGCCCGTCCTGAACCAACGCCTTGCCCGCCTCGAGCGAACGCTTGCCGCTGCGGCAGATCAGAATGACCGGGGCGCAGACTCCGCCCGGCTCGCAGACAGCACCGCCCAGCAGCAGCTTGCGAATCTCGGTGACGAAATGGGGGTTGACCACCCAGTCCGGCTCGTCGATCCAGGCGAGATGAACCGCGCCTTTAGGGTGACCCACGAAGAGAAATTCCATCGAGGAGCGGATATCCACCAGGACCGCCTGTGGATGCTCCTGGAGCATATCGAAGGCCGCCTGGGGTGTCAGTGGTTTGGGATGATCGTCGTTCATGCGGCAATACCTCGTTTGGTGGTCGTTTTTTTAGTGATCCGCTGCGTGCCGTCGCCCCGGCGCTGCGCCGCGGCACAGCAGTGTATCAAGGTCTCCGGATCTGTCATCCGAATCGGCGCCGCCCGCCTGCAGATCGCGCCGTCGCCCTCCGTCGTCGACGCTTTCGTCGATCGAGCGTCACTAAAACAAGGAGATTGGCTTGAGGAACGACTCGCGCCCCGTCGAAACGCCACCGCGCCCGGACCCGATGAATGCACTGGTCAGCCGGATCGTTCGCCTGATGGCCCGCTTGCCGCTTGGACTGCTGCATCACGTCGGCGCCGCAGTCGGCCTGTTGATCGCATTCTTGCCCAACCGGCAACGACGCAACGCATTAATCAATATAGGCTTGTGCTTTCCAGAGCTGAATCGTCAGGCACAGCGGGATCTGCGTAACCGCAATCTGCGCGAGTTCGGCAAGACCTACCTGGAGATCGGCTATCTGTGGTTGCGCCCGGCCGGAGAGGTCTTATCGCTGGTACGCGAGGTCAGAGGCGCCGAGCTGCTGGAGCGGCGCAACGGCAAGGGGCTGATCGTCCTCTCGCCGCATCTGGGCGCCTGGGAGCTCGCCGGTTTGCATCTCGCCGCCCAGGGCCCGACCGCGATCTTCTACAAGCCTCAGAAATATCTCGACGACCTGATCTTAGCCTCGCGCGCCCGCAGCGGTGCCGAGCTGGCACCCATCACCGCCAAGGGGATCCGCATCCTGGTGCAGGCGCTGGAGCGCGGCGACTATGTCGGCATCCTCCCGGATCAGGAGCCGAAGGCCGACAAAGGTGCGGTCTTCGCGCCTTTCTTCGGTATCCCTGCCTTTACGATGCTCCTGGTCAATCGTCTGGCGCGCAAAGCCGGCGCACCCGTGATCTTCATGTTTGCACAGCGACTGGAGGGTAACCGGGGCTTTCGGATGCACTGCATCCCGGCACCGGCCGGCATCGACAGCGCCGACGACATTGAGGCCGCGACGGCCTTAAACCGCGGCATCGAGCAGTGTGTCTCGCTCTGCCCAGAGCAATACGTCTGGCCTTACAAGCGCTTTAGACGCCGGCCCGATGGTGCGCCACATGTCTATATCGGCCCGCTGGACGATGCCCATGCGTTCGAGCAGGTCGCCCATGTTCAGCGGACGATGTCGGGCTCGGGCATCGCCGGAGCACTCGACTGGCCAATCGACGACCCCTTGTCATGGCAACAGGAGCCGCGCAGCAACCCGAACCGTTAGCCGGGCGACCCCGACGCCCATCGACCGGGATGCGCAGACGGATCAGAGCCGCATGCTCACCCGCACGGTCCCGGGATCGTCGGGGTGACGCTTCTGCTCGAACCCCAATGCTTTGGCAAGCCCCAGCATCGCCCGGTTCTCGCGCAGCACCTCGCCGAACACCTCGCGGATACCGCGCTGTTGGGCATAGTCGAGGATGCGACGCATCATGCGTTTGCCGAGCCCCAAACCACTGATGGGTTTGCCGACGATGATGGCGAACTCGGCGCGCTCGTTGTCGGCGTCGGCAATAAGCCGCACGACACCGTAGATGTCGGTGACCCCGGCGCAGCCTGGATCGGTGAGCACCAGGGCCATTTCGCGTTCGTAGTCGATCTGGGTCAGACGAGCCGCGGTGGCATGGTCGAGCGCGCTCATGGGTCCGAAGAAGCGCAGCCTGATCTCTTCCGGAGTCAGTTTGGTGAACGCATGTCGCAGCGAGGGCTCGTCCTCAGGGCGGATCGGACGCAGCAGCAACCGGCGACCGTCCGGGAGCAGAATCTCTTCCTCCAGCTCCGAAGGATAGGGGCGGATGGCAAGGCGACGGGCTGCGGGGCCGACGGACTCGGCCAGGGCGATCCGGGCGTCGAGTGCGATCACGCCGAGTGAGTCGATCAGCAGCGGGTTGATGTCCAGCTCACGGATCTGCGGGACATCGATGACGAGCTGCGCGACCCGCACCAACGCCAGCGCCAGCGCGTC
>JBGSKP010000023.1:0-4005 GCA_041741175.1 Thiocapsa sp.
CCATGCCTCGCGGATCCGTGCAGCACTGGTATGGGAAATCGTGCGGCAAGCAGACCGCGCTGCCACGGCGGAGAGGTTCAAGCGCGGCCAAGGCACGCGCCCACGGCTACAGTCGGTGTTTGGTCTGTGCTTATGAAGATCTCGGTCATCACGGCCACCTGGAACTGCGTCGAGACCGTCGGCGACTGCTTGGCCTCGGTTGCCGGGCAGTCGTATCCGAACCTGGAGCATATCCTGATCGACGGCGGGAGCCGGGACGGGACGCTGGAGGTGCTGCGGGCCCATCGCGCCCGGCTTGCGGTGCTGGTGAGCGAGCCCGACGGTGGGATTTACGATGCGCTGAACAAGGGCATCGCGCGGGCGACAGGGGAGGTGGTGGGGCTGCTGCATGCGGACGATGTCTATGCCGATGGGGACGTGCTCTCGCGGGTGGCCGGGGCCTTTGCCGATCCGACGGTGGAGGCGGTCTACGGCGACCTGGTGTACGTGGCGCGGGAGGATACCGGGCGAGTGATCCGCTATTGGCGCTCCGGGGCGTTTCAGCCGGCGCGGTTGCGCCGAGGCTGGATGCCGCCGCATCCGACGCTGTATCTGCGCCGTGCGCTCTACGCGCGCTTCGGTGTCTTCGATACCCGCTATCGCATCGCGGCGGATTACGATCTGATGCTGCGGATGCTGGCGCAGGTGCCGGGGCGGGTGGTTTACGTGCCGGAGGTGCTGGTGCGCATGCGCGTGGGCGGGGTGAGCAACCGCTCGCTGGGGAAGATCCTGCAGAAGTCTCGGGAGGATTATCGGGCGCTGCGGGCGAACCGGGTCGGCGGGCTGGGGGCGTTGGCGTGGAAGAATCTGTCGAAGGTGCCGCAGTTTTTTCGCCGGTGAGGTGATTTCCCGGAAGATGGGCGACTGAAGTCGCCCCTACAGCCGCTGGGTAGGAGGGGTAGGGGTAGGGGCGACTTTAGTCGCCCGGATACCCAAACCGCGATGGCGAGGGGGCCGCCCGGATACCCAACCCGCGATGGCGAGGGGGCGACTAAAGTCGCCTCTACCCTGTGTATGACGCGGCGCACAACAGGGTATGGATGCGGTCGGGGGTGGGTATGTCGCGGGACGACTTGCTGAAGGGTCGGTTCTCGGAGCCTGGTCGGGCTTATCATGTGACGACGGTGATCGAGGGGCGCCGGCCTGTGTTTGCGGATTTGACCTTGGGTCGGATCTTGGTCGAGGAGATGCGGCTGTTGCATGGGACGGGTGCGGTGCGGAGTCTGGCCTTCGTGGTGATGCCGGATCATTTGCATCGGTGATGCGGGGGTTGAAGGGTCGCTCGGCTCGGCGTCTCGGCCAGGTTGGCGGCGTAGCGGCTCCGGTGTGGCAGCGTGGTTTTCACGATCATGCGGTGCGTCGGGAGGAGACGCTGCGGGACATCGCGCGGTATATCGTTGCGAATCCGTTGCGTCGGGGGTTGGTGCATACGGTCGGTGACTATTCTTTGTGGGATGCGGTTTGGGTTGGGCGTGATGCGGGGGATGTTTTGGTGTAGGCATCGCCGGATGATCCTCTGTCGATGACTTGACATAATATACATTATGCGAAATAACGGAGGCGCTTGAAGCTACCTTGGGGTTGGTTTGGTCCAGACCCATCCTGACGCGCATGAGCGGCTCGGCTATCATGACCTGGATCGATCACCGTCCCGGATCGCAGATCCACTCGCCCACCGCGCACGCCTGTCTCATCACACAATGTACAAGCTCATCGTTTGCGATCTCGACGGAACGCTGCTCACCCCGGAGCATCGGTTAGGTGAGTATTCCCGCTCGGTCCTGGCACGGCTGCGAGAGCAAGGGACCGATGTCATGCTCGCGTCGGGCCGGCACTTTCAGGACATCCGTCTGCTCTCCGAGCAGCTCGGCGGCAACGGCTGTCTGATTTCGTCCAACGGGGCGGCCGTTCATGACCGTCAGGCCCGACTGCTGCACCGCACGGCTTTGGATCCGGAGTGCGTTCGCTTCCTGGTTGGCGACCCGGCCTTCCGCGGGGTTCACGTCAATGTCTTTCGCAGCGAAGACTGGTTGGTGGAGCGCGCCGAGCCGGATCTGCTGCGTTATCACCAGGCATCCGGATTTCGCTACCGCGTCACCGACCTGGGCGCCATGGAGCCGGACGACGTCCTCAAAATATTCTTTTTCGGCGAACCGTCCGAGCTCAAGCGCCTGGAGCGTCTGGTTCTGGAGCGCTTCGGGGATCGGCTCTCCAGCACCTTCTCGCTGCCGGTGACGCTGGAGTTCATGGCCGGCGGCGTCTCCAAAGGCGCGGCACTCGCGCGAGTCGCCGAATCGATGGGCATCGCCCTCGCCGAGGTCATCGCGTTCGGAGACGGCATGAATGATCAGGAGATGCTGAACCGCGTCGGGACCGGCATACGGATGGCCAACGCCGACCCGCGGCTCAAAGCGGCGCTCCCGCACCTGGAAGAGATCGGCAGCAATCGCGACGAATCGGTCGCCCGTTATCTGGAGGATGTCTTCCTCGGCGGTCGCTGAGCCTGAGCGTCATTCAGCCAAGCTCAACACGATTTCGGCCCGCTGCTTTCGCTCGATTTGGTCGCAAAACCGCGCGGCCCTCTCGGCGCGCTCAATCACACTCCACCCAGCCGATGCACCCAGACCCGCTCCTGATGCGGGTCGAGCTGGCGCGCCTGCTCGACGTCCCGACCGTGGTGGGTGAAGAGGATCACTTGGGTCCTGACCGAGAAGTCCGCCAGCGTGGAGAGCGTGGCGAGTGCTCGCGCGTCGTCGAATTGAATGAGGATATCGTCGACGACGAAGGGCATGGGTTCGGCGGCGTCCAAGATGGGTTCCAGGCTGGCCAAGCGCAGTGCCAGATAGAGCTGATCGCGAGTGCCGGTGCTCATGTTCTCGACGTGGAGGCGCTCGCCGGTATTGCGCAGTCCAACCAGGACAGGTTGGTCGTCTTCGTTGAAATCGGTCTCCACGGCGGTGAAGGCGCCGCAGGTCAACTTGCTGAAGTAGGTGCTGGTGCGGTTGAGGATGGGATCGCTGTGCTCGCGGCGGAAACGCTCGATCTCATCGCGCAGGATGCGTGCGGCGAGTTTGACGCGGACATACTGCTCGGCCTCGGTGCGGATCTCGGCGAGAAGTTGTTGAATCTCCTCGGCGACGGCCGCGGCGGCGTCCTCACCACCCATGGTCTTGAGTGTCCGGTCGGCGTCCGACTTCTGCTCGATGAGTGCCCGATGGGCGGGTCTCAGCTCCTGTTCCAAACGGGCATCAAGTGCATGCAGCCGGGCGACGACAGCATCCTGATCGACACCGGTCGCCTCCTCCAGCAGAGCCGCAATCCCGAGTCCGTCGCCGGTCTGGATCAGTCCGGATTCCACCTCGGCCAACTGATCGCGCAACCGGCGCTTGTCCCGGACGCGCTCCTCGATCAGGGGCAGTTGGTCGGACCTGGTGCAGGCGGCCTGACGACACAGCTCGGCAAGGACTTCCGCGGCGGCGGTGCCGGCGGTTTGCGCCTGGCGCACCTCCTCCTCGGTCCGTGTCGTTTGCTCAAGCAAGGCGTCGAGCCGGCTCTTGTGCTCGCGTTGCTCAGCCAGCCGCGCCGACAGACGTTTGACGGCCTCTTCGATGGGACGCTCAAGCAGATCCGGCGCCAGTTGCGTGAAGCGTTCGCGCGCATCCTCTTGGAAGGCCGCGGAATCCCGGTCGATGCCATGGATGCGCGCCCGGAGTGACTGGGCGGATTCGGCCTGCTTGAGGGCGTCCGCGATGGCTTGCAGATCGTCCAAAACCTCACCGGGACCGGCCTCTTGGGCAAGCCCGAGTTCGGACATCAGGGCCGTCCAGTGCGCCTGCCACTGATCGAGCGCGGCTTGCGCATCGGCAAGCTCGCGGGTCAATCGGCGGTAGCGCTCGTCGAGATCCGCGATCTC
Source organism: Thiocapsa sp. (assembly GCA_041741175.1). GTDB lineage: Bacteria > Pseudomonadota > Gammaproteobacteria > Chromatiales > Chromatiaceae > Thiocapsa. Next base: position 3,953 of record JBGSKP010000023.1, read on the forward strand.
GTGCTCCAGGGTACGGCGGGCACTGGCGCCCTCCTCCATCGCGCGCAGCCGCC
>JBGSKP010000024.1:0-10903 GCA_041741175.1 Thiocapsa sp.
GGGCGACCATCGGCGCCGAGTCGTCCACCGGTCTCCACACAGAGCTCGGGCGGAACCGGAGGACGGCGCGCCGCGGGTTGCAGCGCGTAGAGGTCCGACCGCGCCTGCCGGCCGATGCTCAACAGATCGCCGAGCCCGCGGTTGGCGACATAGAGGGTACGCACGCCCTTGCCTTCGAGAACGGCGTTGGTTGCCACCGTACTGCCATGGATGACATGTAACCCGTCCGGCTCCAGTCCAAGCTCGTCAATTCCCTTCAGGATCGCCTGCTCGGGCGCAGCGGGTGTAGAGAGGACTTTGTGCGTCTGCACGGATCCGTCGCGCCACAGCACGAAGTCGGTAAAGGTGCCCCCGGTGTCGATGCCGACGATGATCATCTCGCGTGACTCGTGCAAGGGATTAGGCAGGGTATCGCGCCGATCTATCCAAATAATGCGCTTCAGGCCTGGCCGCGTCCCGCCTTCTTCGGGCTGATCGGGTTCTCCGCCCTCATCCGGACATCAGCATGGGGATCCTCGGCAGCCGGCGGAGGCGTTGCGATGGAGCGCACCTGCAGATGGAGCGCAGCCTTGGCGAGCAGATGGGCACTGACCGGTGCGGTGATGAAGAGGAAGAGGGCGACCAGTACCTCGTGCAGACTGATGCCGTCGCCGCGGGTGCTGAAATAGAGCGCAGAGGCGATCAGCAGGGACCCGACACCCAGCGTGGTCGCCTTGGTCGGACCATGCAAACGGGTGTAGAAATCGCCGAGTCGGGCGAGCCCCAACGACCCGATGAAGGTAAAGAGCGCACCGACGAGAATCAGGACCGACAGCGTCATCTCAAGCATTCAATCGCGTCCTCGCAGTGATCGATAGAGGGTTTACCTGACCAGATCTACGTGGACTCCATAACGTACGGAGTCGACGCGATTGAAGAAAAAAACCCAAGAAATTAAACATCATGAAAGCGCGTCGGCTCCGACGTATGCAGCTGTCTTAGACGCTTGCCAACCCCTCGAACATGATTAAAAGACCACCGAAGACGCGCTTTCATCACTCGATGATATCCCCGCGCAGCAGATATTTGCACAGCGCAACCGTGCCGACGAAACCCATCAGAGCGATCAGCAGTGCGGCCTCGAAATACAGCGAGCTGCTCAGATGGATGCCGAGCAGGACAAGCAGGGCGATCGTGTTGATATAGAGTGTATCGAGCGCCAAGATACGGTCCGGTTTGTCGGGGCCGCGCAGAAGGCGCCACAGGCTCAGGAGCAGTGCTCCGCAGACCAGGGCGAAAGCGACTGAGACGGCAATGCTCAGCATGGCTCGAAGACCTCCCGAATCGGTGCCTCGTAGCGGCGCTTGATCTCGGCAATCAGGGCGTCGGGGTCATCGACCTTCAGGCCATGCACGATCAGGTGCCGGTGATCCGGACTGAGCCAGGCCGATACGGTGCCGGGGGTCAGCGACACCGTGTTGGCGAGCAGGCTGATTCCGAGGTCCGTCTGCAACGCGAGCGGCACCTTGACGAAAGCGGGTTTGACATGCTTTGGCCCGGCCAGGATGAGTCCGGCCACGGCGAGATTCGCAGCCAGGATGTCGTACAACACCAGGGCGAGGAAACGCAGCAGGGTGAGCGGTCTGTGGATGCGCGCCCGCTCTGGCCAAAAACGAAGCGTAAACAATGGGATGGCCCATCCTAGGAGCAGCCCCAGAATGATCTGGCCCGGTGCTAGGCTGTTGGCCAGGAGCAGCCAGATCAGTGTGAGGACCGGCGTGAGAATGGGGTGGGGCAGCAGCTTTCTCATGCCTCAGTCACTCGCTGTGCTGCCCAGGACGGCGTGGATATAGTCGCCCGGATGCAGGAGTTGGTTGGCGGCGGCGCGGGTGTAGTCCGATAAGGGGCCGGCCCAGACCACGAGCGTCAGACACAGGAGCAGCAGTCCGATGGCCGGCAGGAGCCGTCCCCAGTTCGGGCCGAGCACGGATCGTCCAGTCGCGCCGGTGCGTTCGAGCGTTCCCTCTGCCCGATAGAAGAGGAGACTTCCGCTGCGGGCCAGGGCAATCACTCCGAAGAGCCCGGCAGTGAGGATCACGCCGAAGACCCAGGGCATGCCCGGCATCTGTGCGGCGGCTTGCAGCAACATATACTTGCCGATGAAACCTGATAAGGGCGGTAGTCCTGCGACCAGAATGGCGGTGATGAAGAAGAGCGCACCGATCAGGTTGGCATTGGCGATCACCGGTCCCGGATTGAGTCGATCCGCCAGCGCGCCGCGCCCCATGGCGATAATGTCGGCCAAGAGGAAAAAGGCCGCCGCGGCAAAGGTCGAGTGTGCCAGGTAATAGAGTCCGGCGCCGATGCTGGCCTCGGTTCCAATTCCGAATGCGGTGAGGAGAAATCCCACCGAGACGATGACCAGATAGGCGATCTGTCGGCGCAGCTCATGCGACGAGAGAACCCCCAGGGTGGCGATGGCCATGGTGGCGAGCGCAAGCGGCAGCAGCCAGGGGGTGATGAGGTCGGAGACCGGACCGGCGTGGGCACCGAAGATCAGGGTATAGACGCGCAGGATGCTGTAGGCGCCGACCTTGGTCATGATGGCAAACAGCGCGGCCACGGGGGCCGAAGTCGATGAATAGGCCGCGGGCAGCCACAGATAGAGCGGGATCAAGGCGGCCTTCAGTGCAAAGACGACGAACAGCAGGAGTCCCGCTGCGCGCACCACGCCCAGATTTTCCGCGGGCGTCACGGCCGCCTTGACTGCCAGATCCGCCATGTTGAGCGTCCCGAGAATGCCGTAGAGGGTGCCGACAGCGAACAGAAAAAGTGTGGACCCGGCCAGATTCAAGGCGACGAAGTGCAGCCCGGCGCGGATCCGCCGGGCTCCGCCGCGATGCAGCAGCAGCCCATAGGAGGCCAGCAGCAGGATCTCGAAGAAGACGAACAGATTGAACAGATCACCGGTCAGAAAGGCGCCGCTCAGGCCGAATATCTGGAGCTGAAAGAGCGGATGAAAATGCCGACTTCCCGCATCGGTTCCGCGCACCGCATAGAGCATCGCGAAGAAGGCCAGCAGGCTGGTGATCAGCAGCATCCAGACGCTCAGACGATCGGCAACCAGTACGATCCCATAGGGTGCGGCCCAGTTGCCGAGCGCATAGACCAGGATTTCGCCATCGGCTACGCGCTGGACGAGGAGCGAGACGAGGACGATCTGGATGCTCAGCGCAACCAGATTCAAACGCCGTCGCGCTGCCAGCGGCATCACGCGCCGCAGCAGCAGCAAGGCAATTGCGGCCAGGAGCGGAAACAAGATCGGGGCGATGACCAGATGGCTCATCGACGCTCTCCCTGATCGGGTCGGCCGTCGACCTGGTCCGTTCCCAGCTCCGCGCGGGCTTTGAGCGCCAGCATGATGAGGAATGCCGTCATGGCAAAGCCGATGACGATGGCGGTCAAGACGAGTGCCTGGGGCAGGGGATCGGCGTAGCCGGCGGCGCTCTGTGCGATCACGGCCGGCTGGCCCACCGTGAGGCGTCCGGTCACGAAGAGAAAGAGATTAACGGCATAGGACAATAGGGTGAGTCCCATCACGACCGGAAAGGTCCGGGCACGCAGCGCCAGATAGACCCCACAGGCTGTCAGCACACCGATGATCGCGGCGATCAAGGTTTCCATTGACTCGGGCTCCGTGAGAGTGGTTTTGGCGCTTGCGCCGGCGTTATGTCCGGATGACTGGCATGGTGCATGAGGCCGAGATGAACCAGGATCACCAGCGTCGCAGCGACGACAACCAGATAGACGCCGAGATCGAAGGCGATGGCCGAGGCCACTTCGAAGTCACCGACGACCGGCCAGTGCAGATGTGTAAAGGCGGATGTCAGGAAGGGGTAGCCCAGGGTCATGCTCACCAAACCGGTCGCCAGCGCGATCAGCAACCCGCTGCCGATGATGGGGTGCAGGTTGGAGGTCATGCGGTTGTGGGTCCATTCCACACCGTTGGCCAGATACTGCATGATCAGCGCAATCGCGGTGATCAACCCTGCGATGAAGCCGCCGCCGGGGAGGTTGTGGCCGCGCAGGAAGATGAACGCCGAGACCAGAAGGGCGAGCGGCAGCAGCAGGCGTGTCAGCGCCGCCATAATCGTCGGATGCATGTCCCAGTTCCAGGGACGTCCACGCGCGTCGCAGGCCGGTCCCGGCAAGCGCAGATCCTTCAGCATGGCATAGATGCCCAGACCGGCCAGTGCGAGGACCGAGATCTCGCCCAGGGTGTCGAAGCCGCGGAAATCCACCAGGATCACATTGACGACATTGCTGCCGCCTCCTCCGGGGAGGCTGTTGGCCAGGAAGTAGTCCGCAATGGTCTCGTACGGGCGGGTCAGCACCGCCCAGGTCAGGGCCGCGGCGCCGCTGCCTGCCAACCCGGCGATCGCGATATCGCGGATCCGTCGTGGCCAGCTCGACTCGGCCGGGCTGTACTGCGGCAGAAAATAGAGCGCCAGCAGCAGCAGGATAATGGTCACCACCTCCACCGAGAGTTGCGTCAGGGCAAGGTCCGGGGCCGAGAACTTGACGAAGATGAGCGAAACCAGCAGACCCAGCGCGCCCATCACGATCAGCGCGGTCAGGCGGCGCCGGTGCAGGATGACCGTCCAGAAGGCGACTGTGATGAGTGCGAGCGTCACCAGGAGGCTTACCGCATCGGCCGGCAGGAGCACGCGGTCGCCGGTGAGGGGTTCGCCACCTGAGAAGCCGACTGTCCCCAGCGTGAGCGCCGACAGGATGAAGACGAACAGCATGCGTTGCAGTGAGCCGGTATCCAGTGCGCCGGTGACCAGGTCGGCCATCGCCAGCAGATGCGCCAGCAGCCAATCGTAGACGGCCTTGGCGTCGAGTCGACCCTCGAGTCGGGTCGCCAGCTTGAAGAGTGGCCGGCGCCCCAGGTAAAGCAGGATGCCACCAACCGACGCGATGAAACTCATGATCAAGGCAGCATTGATGCCGTGCCAGATGGCCAGGTCATAGTCGGGCGGAGCCGTCTGGAGCACGCCGCTTGCGGCCACGAAGAGCAGCGGCGCAACCGTGTATGCCGGCAGAATGCCGACGAGCAGACAGACTGCGACCAGGATCTCCACCGGCACCTTCATCCAGCGCGGCGGCTCATGCGGGGTCTTGGGCAGATCGATCGGGTCGCCGTTGAAGAAGACATCGTGGATGAAGCGCAGCGAATAGGCCACGGCAAAGATCCCCGCAAGGACGACGGCGCTGGGCAGGAGCCAGTCCCAGGTATGTCCCGCCGAGAAGGTGACCGTCTCGCCGAAGAACATCTCCTTGGAGAGGAATCCGTTGAACAGCGGAACACCGGCCATGGCCGCCGCGGCGACCATCGCCAGCGTTCCCGTGTAAGGCATGTAGCGCCAGAGACCGTTGATGCGGCGCATGTCGCGCGTCCCGCACTCGTGGTCGATGATGCCCGCGGCCATGAAGAGCGATGCCTTGAATGTGGCGTGGTTGATAATGTGAAAAACCCCGGCGACCGCCGCGAGCGGCGTGCCGATGCCGAACAGAAGCGTGATCAGGCCAAGATGGCTGATGGTCGAGTAGGCCAGAAGGCCCTTGATGTCGTGCTTGAAGAGGGCGAAGTAGGCGCCGATCAGCAGGGTGGAGAGGCCGGCTCCGATTACCAGCACGGACCACTCCGCTGTGCCTGATAGCGCCGGGTAGAGCCGCGCCAGCAGAAAAACGCCCGCCTTCACCAGGGTTGCCGAGTGCAGATAGGCCGACACCGGTGTGGGCGCGGCCATGGCATGTGGCAGCCAGAAATGAAAGGGAAATTGCGCCGATTTGGTGAAAGCGCCGAGCAGGATCAACACCAGCATCGGGGTGTAGAGCGGATCCGCGCGGATGAGGTCGCCGCTGACCAGGATGACTGATAGATCGTAGCTGCCGACCATCTCGCCAAGCAGCACGAACCCGCCGAGCATCGCCAGCCCGCCGAGACCCGTTACTGTCAGCGCCATCCGCGCGCCCGTTCGGGCGTCCTCGCGATGTTGCCAATAGCTGATGAGCAGGAACGACGACAGGCTCGTCAGCTCCCAGAAAATCAGCAACAGAATCAGGTTTTCCGACAGGACGATGCCGAGCATCGAGCCCATGAAGAGCAGCAGGTAGCTGTAAAACCGGCCCATGCAGTCGCGCTCTGCCAGGTAGTAGCGCGAGTAGAGGATGATCAGCAGACCCATGCCCGTGATCATCAGGGCAAACAGCAGGCCCAGACCGTCGAGACGCAAGGCCAGGTCGAGTCTCAGCGCCGGTATCCAGGGGATGCGCTGAATCAGTGTCTCGCCCAGAAAGGGCGCAGTGATGCTCGGTCCCAGCGCGGTCAGTGCAGCCAGTGTTACGCCGCCAGCCATCCAGGCGGACTGCAGCCGGCCGAAGCGCGACACCCAGGCGGCCAGACCCGACCCGATAAAGGGAATGAGAACAACCAAAAAAAGATTCATCTGCGCGACAGCCTTGCAGCCAGGACGTTGACTCGCTGGTGGCAAGGATACCACCGTCCGTTCGCTGTCGTCCCCGCGTGGACTCGCCTGTGCGGATCAAGACATCGTTTCGGATTGCGCGAGCAAATCCTCGGCGGCGACCGGCCGTCCGAAGAGAAAGCCTTGGAGGGTTCGGCAGCCATGATCGACCAGGTAATCGCGTTGGGCCTCGGTCTCGACGCCCTCGGCCATGATGGCAAGTCCAAGGCTCTGGGCAAGTGCGACGAAGCTGTCGGCCGTGGCATCCTCGGAATCCTCGAGGACCTCGCGCACGAACGCCGGGGCGATCTTCAGATGATCAAGCGGCAGTCGCTTGAGATACGACAAGGAGCAATGGCCGGAACCGAAGTTATCAAGGGTCAATCCAACGCCCATCTCCTTCAACGCAAGCATCTTCACGAGTGAGTCATCGGGGTCGTCGAGCAACGCCGCCTCGGCCAACTCCAGGCGCAATCGCTCCGGATTAGCCCCGCTCTCGGCAAGCCCCCGGCGGATGTCCTCAATGAACTCGGGACAGCGCAAATGTGCGCCGCTGATGTTGACCGCCAGATTGAGAGCCGCGCTCTCGGGGCGCCTGGCCCACTCGGCCGACTGTGCGCAGGCGCTCGCGAGCACCCACCGACCCAACGCCAGGGCTAGTCCGAGCGATTCGGCCGGTCCGATGAGCTGCGCCGGCGGGATCAGGCCGCGTTGCGGATGGCGCCAACGCACCAGCGCCTCGGCCCCGTTGACACGGCCCTGCGTGTCGACCTGTGGTTGGTAGTAGAGGACGAGCTGGCCATCCCCGATGGCATGGTGGAGCTCCCGTTCGAGCGCGGCGCGTTTGTCGACGCTCGCTTGCATGTCGGGGTCGAAAAACCGCAGTCGATTGCGTCCGGCCATCTTGGCTTGATACATGGCCAGATCGGCGTGCTTCAGGATCTCCTCGGCGGTATGCGACCCGCGGTTGAACATGGCGATCCCGAGACTGGGGGTGCTGTTGTGTTCCTCGCCAGAGAGCATGTAGGGCATCCCCAAGGCGGCGATAATCTTCTCGCCGACCCTTTCGGCCAGTGCGGCGGCTTGGGCCGGATCAGCGCCCAGATCCTGAAGCAGGACAACGAACTCATCGCCGCCGAGGCGCGCGATACTGTCGCTCTTGCGCACCGTTTCGGTGAGCCGCCGCGCGACCTCCTCCAGCAGCAAATCGCCGATTTGATGTCCGCCGGTGTCGTTGATCTGCTTGAAATTGTCCAGATCGATAAAAATCAGGGCGCCGTCTCGGCCCGTGCGCGCCGCCGCGGTTAGGGTCTGATTCAACCGGTCGAGCAGCAGCCGGCGATTCGCTAGTCCCGTCAGGGGGTCATAGAAGGCGAGCCGGCGAATCGCCTCCTCGTCCTGTTTGCGTTGGCTGATGTCCGTCAGGGTGCCGACATAGTGGGTGACGCGGCCGATATCGTCTCGCACTGCGGTGACGGTCAGCCATTCCGGAAAGATCTCGCCGTTCTTGCGTCGATTCCAGATCTCGCCCTCCCAGTACCCTTGCTGAGTAATCCGCGCCCACATCTGCGCGAAGAAGTCCGGATCGTGCCGACTCGACTGCAGCAGCCTCGGGGTTTTGCCGACTGACTCCGCGGCCGTGTATCCGGTGATCCGTGTGAATGCCTCGTTGACGCGCAGGATGCGCGCGTCGGCGTTGGTGACGAGCATCCCCTCCTGTGCCTCGAAGGCGATTGCAGCGATGCGCAGCTCCGCATCGGCCTGCTTGCGCGCGGAGATGTCGGTGATCATGGCCAGCGCCCCGTTGACCTCGCCGTCCTCGCCGTAAAGCGGGTTGGTGGAAACGAGCGCCCATAGGTGCGATCCGTCGAGCCGCCTGAAGCGGAACTCGTGTCTCTCGGCGATCCCGGCTCGGCGGCTTTCGAGATTCTGCTCGGCGCTCACGCGGGTGTCCGGATCGACGAAATCGAAAAAGGATCGGCCGACGAGCTGTTCGATGCGACATCCCAGAAGCTCAGCCATCCGGGGATTGGCGAAGGTGGTGCAGCCCTCGACGTCGATCACCCAAACGCCCTCGCGTGCGGTGTCCAGGATCTCGCGAAGGCGCGCCTCGCTCCGGCGCAGGGCTTCCTGTGCCAGCTTGCGCTCGGTGATGTCCTCGACTGAACCGAGCGCGCGCAGCGGCTTGCCGCTCGGCTCGAACTCCAGAACAGCGCGTTGCCTCAGCCACCGCAGCCTGCCGACGACAAGGGCGCGGTGCTCCACATCGTAGGGCTCGCCACGAAGCGCCGCCTGCCACGCCGTCTCGACCGGGGGGCGGTCGAGTGGATGAACCTGCTCCAGGAAGCGCTCAAGGCTGAAGGGCATATCGGGCTGGACGCCCGTGATGCGGCAGGCGACGGCCGAAGCGGTCGCCCGGTTTGCCTGGATATCGAAATCCCAGCTCCCGACTTGCGCGATCTCCTCTGCGTGCTGTAGGTCCGCCTCGCGAGCCCGGAGCTCGGTGGTGCGCTCGGCGACCTCCACCGCCAGCCGCGCTTCTTGTGTCCGTGCGTCGGCCAGCAGCTTCGCCAGTGTCGCCAACAGAAGGCTGAAGAGCAGACCCAGTCCGGCCCGCACACCGAGCCCGAACGGATCACCCCAGCCGTCGATGGGGCTCAGGCTCAGGGTCCAGGTCGCGTTCGGCACCTCGATCTGCGCGTCCACCGGGGATACTGGTTCAACTGGCGAGGAATCGATGATCTGGTGTTCGCCGGTTGATGCCTTGATGGTCCAGAGTCGGTAGGCGATGCCGCGCTTCACGAGCTGCGACAGTCCGCTGGGTGCGAGCGCGTCGGGTAACGGCAGGCGGGCGATGGTGAAGCCCCAGAAGGCGGGGTTGCCCTGTGCATCGTCGAGGAAGACGGGGTGGCGCCCGACGATGCCGGTCTGGCCCTGCACCAGATTATAAGGGCTAGACAGTGTCAAGCGGTCGGTATCCCGAGCCAACCTGGCATCCGGACCGCGCCTGGGGTCGCTCAGGAGATCGAGACCGATCACCTGCTCGTGGCCGGCAAACGGAACCCCATCGCGAATAACGCCGTCGGGCGCCAGGAACAAGGCGTCCACCCCGGGATAATGGGGGAGCATTGCCTTGCCGATCTCGTAGAAATCAGAGATCCGGCCTTGGCCCTGTTGCACGAGCGCGGCCAAGGCATAGGTCGCCGACAAGGCGCGATCGATGGTACCTGCGATCGTATTCGCGTACTCCTTCGCGAGGACGGCCGTATCCGCGCGCATCAGCTGCACGCGCTGCTGCTCCGTGTGGATGACCACGCCGGCCGATAACGCAAGCGCACCCAGGAGGGTCGCGAATGCGATCGTCAGGGATGAGGTGGTCTTCAATGAATCGCGGTCGTGCATGCTGCCCCGGCAATCCTGTGTCGTGCCGTCGTGCCGTCGTGTTGGGCGGGGCAGGGTGTTTCCGTCGAGCCGCGTCGCCAAGACGGCATGCCGACCGGACCTCCGACCTTGCGAAGCCGTGGCTTCGGTTGCCCCGAACCGTGCCGATGGATTCCGGTCGCTCCCGTTAAAATTAAGCTTAGACCTTTCGCCGGGTCGGCGTCGGTCGATCTCGATCACCTGGCGGTTTGCGTGCTCGGCGAAGCGCGCCCGATGGCATTGGCCGGCATTGGGGCTTTCCAATTCCCTCCCGAGCGCCGATGATTCACCCCATGGACGTCTTCCCTCTCCCTATTGCACGTATCGGCATCATCGGCGGTGGTCAGCTCGGCCGCATGATGGCCAAGGCCGCCAAGCGGATCGGTTGCACCTGCGTGGTGCTTGATCCAACGCCGGGCTCGCCGGCCGGCCAAGTTGCCGGACATCAGATCGTGGGTGCCTATCACGACCCGTCGAAGCTCCGCGAGCTGGCCGAATCCTGCGATGTCGTGACCTTCGATATCGAAGACATCGATGCCGAGACACTGATCCAGCTCGGTCGCGAAGGGCACAATATTCAGCCGCCCCCGACCGTACTCGCCTTGATTCAGGACAAGCTCACGCAAAAACGGGCGCTGAGCGCGGCCGGCATCCCGACCGCGCCCTTCGAGCCGATGCCCGAGCCGTCTGCCGAAGCCTTCGCCGCATTCGGCTATCCGCTGGTGCAGAAGGCCTGCCGGGGAGGCTACGACGGCCGCGGGGTCTCGATTCTGGATGGCCCGGAAGACTTCGACGGCCATCTGCCGGTGCCCTCCCTGGTGGAGCGTTTCATCCCCGCGGCTAAAGAGCTGGCGGTGCTGGTGGCGCGCGGGCTCGACGGGGACCATCGCTGCTATCCCGCGGTCGAGATGTGTTTTCGACCGGGCGAGAACGTGCTCGAGATGCTGCTGGCCCCGGCGCAGATCCCGGCCGAG